>NZ_SSOL01000076.1:0-195526 GCF_029871275.1 Pseudomonas sp. BN414 | reverse complement strand
GATTCACTCTTCTCGTCAGCGGGAGGCGCATTCTACAGCGTTCAAACTCGCTGTCAACACCTCCTGTTCAGCTTCATTCGCCAGTGGCGAACCTCTCGAAGCGGAACCTTCCGACACTCTCTCCAAACATTCAACTCATTGATCTACAAGGAGTTTTGCTTGGCGACTGCGCCGGAAGTGGGGCGCATTATAGGGATGCAAAATCTGCCGTCAACACTTAATTGAAATTATCTTCATCGCGCCTCTCGTACTTATATAAGAAGGGGCTAGATAACTTCCGCCTTGCGCAGCGATTCCACTTGCTCCGCCGCCAGGCCAAGCACGCGTCGCAGCACTTCCTGGGTGTGCTCGCCAAGAAGCGGCGGCGGCATGCGGTACTCGACCGGGGTGTCGGAAAGACGCAGCGGGCTTGCCACCTGCGGCACCACGCCGGCCAAGGGATGCTCCAGTTCGACGCGAAGCCCCCGCGCCAGAACCTGCGGATCGGAGAATACTGCCGCGAGGTCGTTGATCGGCCCACAGGGCACACCAACCTCCTCCAATGCACTCACCCATTCGGCCGTGGTCTTGAAGACGGTGGCCTGGCGAATCATCGGAATCAGTTCGGCACGGTGCGCCACTCGCGCCTTGTTGCTTGAAAAACGCGGGTCGTCCGCCCACTCCCGATGACCGGCGACCTCGCAAAACTTGCGGAACTGGCTGTCGTTACCCACGGTGAGGATGAAATCCCCATCCGCAGTCGGAAAATCCTGATACGGCACGATGTTCGGATGGGCATTCCCCAGACGCTTTGGCGGATTGCCTGTAGTCAGGTAGTTCATCGCCTGGTTGGCGAGACAAGCCACCTGCACGTCGAGCAGGGCCATGTCGATGTGCTGACCTTTGCCGCTGATGTCCCGCGAGGCCAGTGCAGCCAACATCGCCACCGAGGAATAGAGCCCGGTGAGGATGTCAGTCAGCGCCACACCCACCTTGACCGGGCCAGCGCCATCTTCCTGGTCGGAACGCCCGGTAATGCTCATGAGCCCGCCCAGGCCCTGGATCATGAAGTCGTAGCCAGCACGCTTGGCATAGGGACCGGACTGGCCGAAGCCGGTGATCGAGCAATAGATGAGGCGCGGATTGATGGCCTTCAGCGACTCGTAGTCCAGTCCATAGGCCGCCAAGCCACCCACCTTGAAGTTCTCGATGAGAATGTCGGACTTTTCCGCCAGCTCACGAACCAGCTTCTGGCCTTCGGGGCGAGTGAAGTCGATGGTTATCGACTGCTTGTTGCGATTGGCGGAGAGGAAATACGCCGCTTCACTGGTATCCCGGCCATCGGCGCCTTTGAGGAAGGGCGGCCCCCAGGCGCGGGTGTCATCACCGGAGCCCGGTCGTTCGACCTTGATTACCTCGGCCCCCAGGTCCGCGAGAATCTGGCCGGACCAGGGGCCAGCCAGTACGCGGGAGAGGTCGAGCACGCGGATGTGGGAGAGAGCGCCAGCCATGAGGTCACCTGAGTTCGTGAAGGGACTCGGGCCTCTCTCCTATATATAGAGAGGAGAGAAGCCCGGGCTGAGGTCAGAAGAACGCCTGGATGCCAGTCTGGGCACGGCCCAGGATCAGCGCGTGGACGTCGTGGGTCCCTTCGTAGGTGTTCACAACCTCCAGGTTGACCAGGTGACGGGCCACGCCGAACTCATCGGAGATGCCGTTGCCGCCCAGCATGTCGCGGGCCATACGGGCGATATCCAGCGCCTTGCCGCAGGAGTTGCGCTTCATGATCGAGGTGATTTCCACCGCCGCGGTGCCTTCATCCTTCATGCGACCCAGACGCAGGCAGCCTTGCAGTGCCAGGGTGATCTCGGTCTGCATGTCGGCCAGCTTCTTCTGGATCAGCTGGTTGGCGGCCAGCGGACGGCCGAACTGGTTGCGGTCCAGCACATACTGGCGCGCGGTGTGCCAGCAGGCTTCGGCGGCACCCAGGGCGCCCCAGGAAATGCCGTAGCGGGCGGAGTTCAGGCAGGTGAACGGACCACGCAGGCCACGCACATCCGGGAAGGCGTTCTCTTCCGGCACGAAAACGTTGTCCATCACGATCTCGCCGGTGATGGAGGCACGCAGGCCGACCTTGCCGTGGATTGCCGGAGCGGACAGGCCCTGCCAGCCCTTCTCGAGCACGAAGCCACGGATCTCGCCGGCATCGTCCTTGGCCCAGACCACGAAGACGTCAGCGATGGGGCTGTTGGTGATCCACATCTTGTTGCCGGTCAGGCGGTAGCCGCCGTCGACCTTCTTGGCGCGGGTGATCATCGAGCCCGGATCGGAGCCGTGGTTCGGCTCAGTCAGGCCGAAGCAGCCGATGTATTCGCCGCTGGCCAGTTTCGGCAGGTACTTCTGCTTGGTGGCTTCATTGCCGAATTCGTTGATCGGCACCATCACCAGGGAGGACTGCACGCTCATCATCGAGCGGTAGCCGGAGTCGATGCGCTCGACTTCACGGGCGATCAGGCCGTAGCACACATAGTTCAGGCCGCTGCCACCGTAGACTTCCGGAATGGTCGCGCCGAGCAGCCCGGTTTCGCCCATTTCGCGGAAGATCGCCGGATCGGTCTGCTCATGGCGGAAGGCTTCCAGCACGCGCGGGGCCAGCTTGTCGGCGGCGAACTGCTGGGCGCTGTCACGCACCATGCGCTCTTCTTCGGTGAGTTGCTGATCCAGCAGCAGCGGGTCGATCCAGTTGAAGCTTGCTTTGGCGGCCATGGGGAGTGTCCTCGGTAAGCGGAGTTCAGGGGGCGGGCCATCGCGGGCCACTGCCTTATTAGTGTTGACGCATCCTAGACAGCCTAGGCCCTATCGGACAAACGAGGATTTCGCATGCTGTTGTGCTAATTTCTCACTCCGAAAAGCAAAAGCCCCCTATTTCAAGCCATCACTTGTGATGCAGAGGTACAGCATGCGCCGGAAGATCCCCAGCACCGCCGCCCTGGTCGCCTTCGAATCCGCCGCCCGCCACCAGAGTTTCACCAAGGCTGCCGATGAACTGGCGCTGACCCAGAGCGCCATCTGCCGACAGATCGCCGGACTTGAAGAATTCCTCGGACTGGAGCTGTTCCGGCGATCCCGGCGTGGTGTGAAGCTCACCGAAGCCGGCCTGGCGTATTCCCGTCGCATTGCGACCCAGCTCGATGCCGTCGAGCGCGACACACTCGCGGTGATGGGTCAGCAAGGCGCGATGACAGTAGAGCTGGCCATCGTGCCCACGTTCGGCACCCAGTGGCTGGTGCCCAGGCTGAAAGACTTCCAGCGCCTGCATCCAGAAGTGACGGTCAACCTGACCAACCGCACTCGCCCCTTCCTCTTCGCCGACACCGATTTCGATGCCGCGCTCTACTTCGGCGATGCCGAATGGTCAGGCACCCGCGCCGACTTCCTGATGCACGAACACTCGGTTCCGGTGTGCAGCCCCGCCTTGCTGCAAGGGCACGACAATCTGGAACCCGACGCCATCGCCCGCCTGCCCCTGTTACAACAGACCACCCGCCCCTATGCCTGGCGCCAGTGGTTCAGTTCCCAGGGGATGAACGTCGCCCGCGACTTGAGCGGCCCGCGCTACGAGCTCTTCTCGATGCTCGCCCAGGCCGCCATGCACGAAATGGGGGTGGCGCTGATCCCGCCCTTCCTGATCCAACGCGAACTGGCGGACGGCCGCCTGGTCATCGCCCATCCCCACAGTTTCCGCAGCGACAAGGCCTATTACCTGATCATCCCCGAGCGCAAGCTCGAGTCCGCCGCCCTCGGCGCTTTCCGCAACTGGCTGGTGGAAGCCGCCCGTACGTATCGCAGCGAAGCCGGTCTGGACTGAGCTGTAACCACCGGTAGCACCGATCGACCATCCCCCGTCCGCCGACAGAGCGAAGACCCTTTCCTGCTCCCCGCACAGCGCCTCCATCACCCACTCGGGTGATGGATGAAATCGCCCGTTCAGGCAGTTATGGCGGGAGGTAGCGGCTGATTAGCATGAGGCCTCCCAAGACCCGCTCTGGAGAGCCGCATGACAACAAGAACAATGCGCGGAATCTTCCGGCCGCACACGCTGGCCGCCGCCATCGCCCTGGGCTGCAGCGCCCAGGCCTCTGCCATCACGTTCAACATCGGTGAGATCGAAGCCCAGTTCGACTCCTCCCTCTCGGTCGGCGCCAGTTGGGCCGTGCGCTCGCCGGACCCGGAATTCATCTCCACCGCGAGCGGAGGCGAAGCACTTTCGCGCACCTCCGACGACGGCCGCCTGAACTTCAAGAAAGGGGAGACCTTCTCGAAGATCTTCAAGGGCATCCACGACCTGGAACTGAAATACGGTGATACCGGCGTCTTCCTGCGCGGCAAGTACTGGTACGACTTCGAGCTGAAGGACGAGCACCGACTCTTCTACGACATCGACGACCACAACCGCAAAGAGGGCGCCAGGTCCTCCGGCGCCCAACTGCTCGATGCCTTCCTCTATCACAACTACAACCTGGGCGACCTGCCGGGCAGCTTCCGCGTCGGCAAGCAGGTGGTGAGCTGGGGTGAAAGCACCTTCATCGGCAACAGCATCAACTCGATCAACCCGATCGACGTCGCCGCCTTCCGCCGCCCCGGCGCCGAGATCAAGGAAGGCCTGATCCCGGTCAACATGATCTATGTCTCGCAGAGCCTGACCGAGAGCCTTTCCGCCGAGGCCTTCTACCAGCTCGAATGGGACCAGACGGTGGCCGACAACTGCGGCACCTTCTTCTCCACCTCCGACGTGGTCGCCGATGGCTGCGTCGACCGCCTGGTGGTCAATGGTCCCGACTTGCCACCCGGCGTATCCACCAACACCGGCGCCACCCTTTACATCCCCCGCGCCGGAGACCGCGACGCGAAGGACAGCGGCCAGTTCGGCGTGGCCCTGCGCTGGTTCGTGCCGGAGCTGAACGACACCGAGTTCGGCGCCTACGCGATGAACTACCACAGCCGCGGCCCCATCTTCAGCACCATCCGCACACGCACACCGAGTGCGGCGATCATTCCGGGCGCCCCCGGTGCGCGCTACTTCATCGAATACCCGGAAGACATCCGCCTTTACGGCGTCAGCTTCCAGACCAACGTCGAAGGCACCTCGCTGGCCGGCGAAGTCAGCTTCCGGCCGAACATGCCGCTGCAGCTGAACAGTACCGACCTGTCCTTCGCCGCCCTCGGCGTGCCCAACTCGCCGATCTTCGAAAGCGGTCATTCCCTCAACCGCGCGGGTGAGGACCTGCACGGCTACGTCCGCAAGCCGGTGACCCAGGCACAGGTCACCGCCACCCAGTTCATCGACCAGGTCATGGGCGCCAGCCGCCTGACCCTGGTAGGCGAGGTGGGCTACAACCACATCGGCGGCCTGAACGACGATATCGGCGAACTGCGCTACGGCCGCGACCCCATCTACGGACCCGGCCAGCTGTCCTCCCAGGCCGTGTGCCTGGCGCTCACCGCCGCCAGCCCGCAGCAACGCGAGTGCAACGACAAGGGCTTCTACACCAGCAGCTCCTGGGGCTACCGCGCCCGCGCCAGCCTGGAGTACAGCAACGTCTTCGCCGGCATCAACCTGACCCCGAGCGTCGCCTGGTCCCATGACGTCGACGGCTACGGCCCGAACTTCAACGAAGGCTCCAAGGCCATCAGCGTCGGCCTCAACGCCGAGTACCAGAACACCTACACCGCCAGCCTGTCGTACACCGACTTCTTCGGCGGCCACTACAACGTGACCACTGACCGCGACTTCGTCGCACTCAGCTTCGGCCTCAACTTCTGATTGCAAGGATTTCCAGCATGAACAAGAGAAGCATCCTGCAAAGCGGCGCCCTGGTCCTCAGCCTCCTCGCCGCCAACGTCATGGCCGCCGTCAGCCCGGATGAAGCGGCACAACTCGGTGCCGCCCTTACCCCGCTGGGCGCGGAGAAGGTCGGCAATGCCGACGGCAGTATCCCGGCCTGGACCGGCGGCCTGCCCACCAATGCCGCAGTGGTCGACGCCAATGGCTTCGTCGGCGATCCCTATGCCAACGAGCAGCCGCTGTTCACCATCACCGCCGCCAACGCCGAGCAGTACAAGGACAAGCTGTCCCCCGGGCAGATGGCGATGTTCAAGCGCTACGCCAGCACCTACAAGATCCCGGTCTACCCGAGCCATCGCAGCGCCGCCGCGCCCCAGGCGATTTATGACGCGGCGAAGCAGAGCGCCCTCAACACCCAGCCGGTCGACGGCGGTAACGGCTTGTCCAACTTCGCCGACAGCCACTACTACGCCTTCCCGATTCCCAAGGATGGCGTGCAAGTGATGTGGAACCACATCACCCGCTACCGCGGCGGCAACGCCCGGCGTCTGGTGGTCCAGGCCACCCCGCAGACCAACGGCTCCTTCACCCCCGTGCAGTTCCAGGACGAGGTGGCCTTCCCGGCGGACATGAATGAGCTGGACAAGGAAAAGTCGGCCAACGTGCTGCTCTACTTCAAGCAGCGCGTGCTGGCACCGTCGCGTCTGGCGGGTAATGTCCTGCTGGTCCACGAGACCATCGACCAGGTCAAGGAACCGCGCCTGGCCTGGCTCTACAACGCCGGCCAGCGCCGCGTGCGTCGTGCCCCGCAGGTCGCCTACGACGGCCCGGGTACCGCCGCCGACGGCATGCGCACCGCCGACAACTTCGACATGTTCTCCGGCGCGCCGGACCGCTACGACTGGAAGCTGATCGGCAAGAAGGAGATGTACATCCCCTACAACAGCTACAAGCTGGAATCGCCCAAGCTCAAGTACAAGGACATCATCCAGCCAGGCCACCTGAACCAGGACCTGACCCGCTACGAGCTGCACCGCGTGTGGGAAGTGGTCGCTACCCTGAAGCCCAACGAGCGGCACATCTACGCCAAGCGCCATTACTTCATCGACGAAGACAGCTGGCAGATCGCCTACGCCGACCATTACGACGGCCGCGGCCAGCTCTGGCGCGTCGGTGAAGGCCATGCCAGCTACCACTACCAGCGCCAGGTGGCCACCTTCGCCGTGGAAGCCCTCTACGACATCATCGCCGGGCGCTACATCGCCCTTGGCCTGAAGAACGAAGAGAAGCACGGCATCGAGTTCGGCTTCGCCACCACCGGCGCCGACTACACCCCCGCCGCCCTGCGCAACGCAGGCATCCGCTAAGCACTCCGGACGCCCCGCCCAAGCGGGGCGTCCGGCTGCCTGCCCATAGCCGTTATGGCGCTGCATAAGCGCTGTCCATGCTGCTTCTAGCCCACCCATTGGCCATCTAGTCTGCGAGGGTCCGGTTCATCCATAACAACAACGCAGTGAGAACCGCCCCATGCCCCGCTCCGGCCAGACACCGCCTGTCCTTCCGTCTCGCCTGCCGCGACTGCCGCCGGCCCATGTCCCGCGCCCCGGGCTGGTCGACCGTCTCACCGCCCAGGATGCCCAGCTTCGACTGCTCTGCGCCCCCGCCGGCTTCGGCAAGAGCGTGCTGCTCAACGAATTTCTCCGCGCCCAGAGCGAACCCGGCCTGATCATCTGGCTCAACCTTGCGGGCCAACCGCTCACCCCGGAACAACTAAACGCCCTGCTCGCCACCGAACTCGGCGAAGCCATTCCCGCCTTGCCCGCCGCCCAGGCCCTGCAACAGCTGCTCGCCCATCGAGGTGAATGCACCTGGCTGGTCCTGGACGACTACCCCGGTCATCCACCGGCCGGCCTCGATGACTGCATCGACCAGCTCCTCGCTCGCGCCCTGCCGGAATTGCGCCTGCTGGTCAGCGTGCGCCAGCGACCGGCCTGGAACCTGCCGCGCCTGCTGCTGGCAGGGGAGCTGCTGGAACTGGACGCGAGCCAACTGGCCCTCGATCGCCCGCAACATGAACAGCTGGTGGATCAGTTGGCACCGCTGACCAGCGCCGCCCTGCGCGAAGAACTCTGGCAGGAAACCGAAGGCTGGTGCGCCGGCGTGCGCCTGCACCTATCCGGCAAGGCGCCGTCCAGCGCCAGCGGCAATCACTGCTGGCTCAAGGAATACCTGGACCACGAATTGCTCAATCGCCTGAGCCCGGACGAAGCGGCCTGCCTGTTCGCTTTGGCGCACCTGCCCAAGGTTTCCGCCGAGCTTTGCCAACACCTCTGGGAAGACAACGACGGCGCCGAGCTCTTCGAGCGGCTGCTGGCACGCCAGGCCTTCTGCATGCCCCTGGACGAACACGGCACCTGGTACCGCGTGCTACCCGCCGTCGCGAGAACCCTGCGCAACCGCATCAGCGAAGCGGCCGCCACGCGCCTGCACCTCAGCGCCTGTCGCATGTTCATCGCCGCCGGCCAGGTGGAAGACGCCATCGAACAGGCCCTCTGCGCCGGCCAGCCAGAAGCGGCGGCCAACTACCTGGAACGCCTCGGCCAGGAATGGCTGACCGGCGAACAGCATCTGGCCCACCTCCTCGCCTGGCGCGCGCGGCTGCCCGCCGCCCTGCTGGAAAGCACGCCGCGCCTGCTCAGTCTGAACGCCTGGGGCCTGCTCATCTCCTGGCGCCTGGACGAGGCCGAAGCCTGCATCGCCAAACTCGGCCACTTCCTGCCGCAGCCAACCGCCCTGCGCAATCGCAAGTTGCTGGCCAACAGCCAGGCCCTGCATGGCGTACTCGCGGCCCTGCGCAGCCAGGATATTTCCACTGCGCAGCAGCATTGCCGCGAGGCCCTGGCGCACCTGCCCGAACACGACTGGATGCCGATCCTGTTCTGCTACTCCAGCCTGGCGCGCGTGGCCATGGCCAGTGGCGCCCCGGAGGAAGCACCCCTTTACCTGCACAAGGCGCTGGAAATCGCCCGCCGCCACGGCAGCCTGCTGTTCGAAGTGCTGATCAACCTCGACCGCATCCGCCTCCTGCTGCTGCGCGGCGAGTTCGGCCGGGCACAGACGCTGCTGGAGCAGAGTTTCGCGCTGATCGGCCGGCGCAAGCAGGTGGACAGCCTGATGCTCGGCCGTCTGCACCTGATCCAGGCGGAATTGCACCTGATCGCCGATCGCCCCGACGAAGCCGAACGTGCCCTGCGCACCGGCCTGGAACAGGCCCACGAATGCCTGGACCCTTTCGCCCTGCATGGTTTCCTCGGCCTGGCAGAACTCCGCGCCCGTCGTGGCCAATTCGACGAGGCCTACCAGGAGCTGCGCGAAGCCGAACGGCAGATGCACTGCCGCCAGGTCTGGCGCTACACCTACAGCGGCGTGCTGAACCTGCAAGGCATGCGCGTGCTCGCCCGCCAGGGCCGCTGGGAGCGCATCGAACCGGTCGCCCTGCGCATTCAGCGCTACTTCGTCGGTGAGGGCGCCTGGATGGCACCGCTCGACTACCCCACCCTGGCCCTGCGCAATCAATTGCTGCTGGCTCGCGCGCAACTGGAGTCCGGCCGTGTCGAACAGGCCGAAGCCCTCCTGCTGCCCCTCCTGGAACGCTGCCAGGCGATGCAGTTCGCGCCGCTTGCGTGCGAAGTGAGCCTGGCGCTGGCGGCGACCTGGCGCGCCCTCGATCGCGCCGACGCCGGCCCCCTGCAGCGCCAGGCATTGGAACAGGCCGAGCGCCTGGGCATGCATGGCCTGCTGCGCGACTACCCGCGCTGCGAAGGCACGGCGGTTCTCGACGGCGACCAGGCAAGCCTCCTCAGCCAGCGCGAGCGCGCGGTGCTGCAGTTGCTGGCCGAGGGTTTCTCCAACCAGGAGATTGGCGGCTATCTGTTCATCTCGGTGAACACGGTGAAAACCCACACCAAGAAGATCAACAGCAAACTCGGTGTGAAACGCCGTACTCAGGCTGTGATGCGCGCCAAGACTCTCGGCTTGCTGGTGTGAGCCCCGGTAGGGTGCACCGCGCGCGCCGAAACCCGCGATGGTGCGCAAAGCACACCCTACGGCAAGCCCCGGAATCTGACTGACGACCCGCGACAATATGGCGCAGGCCGCAAGGCGACTGGCTTGCGGGCGAACTACGCTTTTGCTGGAAAACTGCCAAATTTCAATTCTTGACCCTGTAGTCAAACATTTTCAAAAGCTACAGAACGCCCATTTTCCGCAGCCTTATGGCAACTATTAAAAACTCTTACTAACAGTGCGCCAGCCATTAACGGCAGGATGTCACGTACCCAAAGCCTGTACTGGCGCTGCTTTGATGGATAGTCATTCAGCCTGGGGATGGAGACCGGTACCGGATTCCTGGGTGAAGGCTCGCCTCCACCAGTGATGACGGGGTCTGGAACGGAAGCCAGGGACAACAAGTCTAATCGTGACTTGTAGTTATTGTATCGTTTTACTCCAGAACTGCTTGAAGCAGTTGAGGTTCCGATTGCAGAATGCCGCGCCACCAGGTTTCGGCTGTTGCGATACCAGGCTGTTGAAAGGCGGATCCGCCTCGCCAGAGCACCATCCGCAGTGCACTGGTTCACCAGATCGATCACGCAGGAGATTTGAAGTGCACATCGGTGTTCCTCTCGAAAGCCATGCTGGCGAGACGCGCGTTGCCGCGACGCCCGAAACCATCAAGAAGCTGGTGAGCCAAGGCCACCGGGTGACCGTCCAAAGCGGTGCCGGCGTCAGCGCCAGCATTCCGGACAGCGCTTATGAAGCCGTTGGTGCCGTCATCGGCAACGACGCCGCCGCCTTCGGTGCCGACCTGGTGCTGAAAGTGATTGCCCCGACCGAAGGCGAGCTGGCCCACATGCGTGCCGGCGCCGTGCTGGTGGGCATGCTCAACCCCTTCAGCAACGAGACCATCGCGCGCATGAACGCTCGCGGCATCACCGCCTTCGCCCTCGAAGCGGCGCCGCGTACCTCTCGCGCCCAGAGCCTCGACGTGCTGTCGTCCCAGGCCAACATCGCCGGCTACAAGGCCGTGCTGCTGGCGGCTCACCACTACCCGCGCTTCATGCCGATGCTGATGACCGCCGCCGGCACCGTTAAGGCCGCGCGCATCCTCATCCTCGGTGCCGGTGTGGCAGGCCTGCAGGCCATCGCCACGGCCAAGCGCCTGGGCGCGGTGATCGAGGCGTCCGACGTGCGTCCGGCCGTGAAGGAACAAATCGAATCCCTCGGCGCCAAGTTCGTCGATGTTCCCTTCGAGACCGATGAAGAGCGCGAATGCGCCCAAGGCGTTGGCGGTTACGCCCGTCCGATGCCGGCCTCCTGGATGGAGCGTCAGGCCAAGGCCGTGCACGAGCGCGCCAAGCAGTCCGACATCGTCATCACCACCGCGCTGATCCCGGGCCGCAAGGCACCGACCCTGCTGCACGAGGCCACCGTTGCCGAAATGAAGCCGGGCTCCGTGGTCATCGACCTGGCCGCTGCCCAGGGCGGTAACTGCCCGCTGACCGAAGCCGATCAGGTAGTGGTCAAGCACGGCGTGACCATCGTCGGCCACAGCAACCTGGCGGCCATGGTGCCGGCGGACGCCTCCGCCCTCTATGCGCGCAACCTGCTGGATTTCCTCAAGCTGATCATCGACAAGGACGGCCAGCTCACCATCAACCTCGAAGACGACATCGTCGCCGCATGCCTGATGTGCCGCGACGGCAACGTCGTGCGTAGCAACGGTGCTCCCGCCGCGACCGCTGCTCCGCAAAAAGTGAACGCATAAGGATAGAGACCATGGACCTGATTTCCGACGGCATCTACAACCTGATCATCTTCGTGCTGGCCATCTACGTCGGCTACCACGTGGTGTGGAACGTCACCCCGGCCCTGCACACCCCGCTGATGGCCGTGACCAACGCCATCTCGGCGATCGTGATCGTCGGCGCCATGCTGGCCGCCGCCCTCACCGTCACCCCGCTGGGCAAGGCCATGGGCACCCTGGCAGTGGCACTGGCCGCGGTCAACGTCTTCGGTGGCTTCCTCGTCACCCGACGCATGCTGGAAATGTTCAAGAAGAAAGCGCCGAAAGCGGCTGCGGAGAAGCACTGACCATGAGCATGAACCTGATCACTGTTCTCTACCTCGTCGCCTCGGTGTGCTTCATCCAGGCGCTCAAGGGCCTGTCGCACCCGACCTCGTCGCGTCGCGGCAACCTGTTCGGCATGATCGGCATGGCCATCGCCGTGCTCACCACTGTCGGCCTCATCTATAAGCTGGGCGCCGAGCTGGCCACCCAGGGCATCGGCTACGTGATCGTCGGCCTGCTGGTCGGCGGCACCGCCGGTTCGATCATGGCCAAGCGCGTCGAAATGACCAAGATGCCTGAGCTGGTCGCCTTCATGCACAGCATGATCGGCCTGGCCGCGGTGTTCATCGCCATCGCCGCCGTCGTCGAGCCGCAATCCCTGGGTATCGTTGCCAACCTCGGTGATGCCATCCCTGCTGGTAACCGCCTGGAGCTGTTCCTCGGCGCGGCCATCGGTGCCGTCACCTTCTCCGGTTCGGTCATCGCCTTCGGCAAGCTGTCCGGCAAGTACAAGTTCCGCCTGTTCCAGGGTGCCCCGGTGCAGTTCGCCGGCCAGCACAAGCTGAACCTGCTGGTCGGCCTGGGCATCATCGGCCTGGGCCTGTACTTCACCCTGACCGGCAACATCGGCGCCTTCGCCCTCCTGGTGGCGCTCGCCTTCGTCATCGGCGTGCTGATCATCATCCCGATCGGCGGCGCCGACATGCCGGTGGTTGTGTCCATGCTGAACAGCTACTCGGGCTGGGCGGCGGCCGGTATCGGCTTCTCGCTGAACAACTCGATGCTGATCATCGCCGGCTCCCTCGTGGGCTCCTCGGGTGCGATCCTCTCCTACATCATGTGCAAGGCGATGAACCGCTCCTTCTTCAACGTCATCCTCGGCGGCTTCGGTGCCGAAGCTGACGCCGGCGCCGCGGCTGGCAGCCAGGAGCAGCGTCCGGTGAAGTCGGGTTCGTCCGACGACGCGGCCTTCCTGCTGACCAACGCCGACAGCGTGATCATCGTCCCCGGCTACGGCCTGGCGGTGGCCCGTGCCCAGCACGCGCTGATGGAACTGTCCGAGAAGCTGATCCATCGCGGCGTCAACGTGAAGTACGCGATCCACCCGGTGGCGGGCCGCATGCCCGGCCACATGAACGTCCTGCTGGCCGAGGCCGAAGTGCCCTACGAGCAAGTGTTCGAGATGGAAGACATCAACTCCGAGTTCGGTCAGGCCGACGTGGTGCTGGTGCTCGGCGCGAACGACGTGGTCAACCCGGCCGCGAAGAACGATCCGAAGTCGCCCATCGCCGGCATGCCGATCCTGGAAGCCTTCAAGGCCAAGACCATCATCGTGAACAAGCGCTCCATGGCCAGCGGCTACGCCGGCCTGGACAACGAACTGTTCTACATGGACAAGACCATGATGGTGTTCGGCGACGCCAAGAAAGTGATCGAGGACATGGTCAAGGCTGTCGACTAAGCCCTGTCCCGCGATACCGAAAACCCCGGCCTTGTGCCGGGGTTTTTGTTTTGGGACACATGAAGCCGGCTTTTATATGTGGGGGCGAATTCATTCGCTATGCAGGCCGCAGGCGTGCCGGTTGACCTCACTGGGGGCTGCTTCGCAGCCCTTAGCGAATGAATTCGCCCCCACAAGGATTTTCGCCCTGAAACCCTGCCCAACCGACAAAAGGCCCTGAATAGAGCCATTTCTTCGACCTTGGTATAGAAGTCGGACGCCCCGCCAGCCCCTAGACTGCGCGGCTCCTACCCCGTTGTCCGAGGTTTTCCCCCATGTACTCCGAGCGCGTGCGCCTGTCCTCCCTGCTGGACAAGGTGATGAGTGCGGCCGACGCCGCTGCCCTGATCGAAGACGGCATGACCGTCGGCATGAGCGGCTTCACCCGTGCCGGTGAGGCCAAGGCCGTGCCCCAGGCGCTGGCCGTACGCGCCAAGGAGCAGCCGCTGCAGATCAGCCTGATGACCGGCGCCAGCCTCGGCAACGACCTCGACAAGCAGCTCACCGAAGCCGGTGTACTGGCCCGGCGCATGCCTTTCCAGGTGGACAGCACCCTGCGCAAGGCGATCAACGCAGGCGAAGTGATGTTCATCGACCAGCACCTGTCGGAAACCGTCGAGCAACTGCGCAACCACCAACTGAAGCTGCCGGACATCGCGGTGATCGAAGCCGTGGCCATCACCGAGGAAGGCCACATCGTGCCGACCACCTCCGTGGGCAACTCCGCCAGCTTCGCGATCTTCGCCAAGCGCGTGATCGTCGAGATCAACCTGGCGCACAACCCCAACCTGGAAGGCCTGCACGACATCTATATCCCGACCTACCGGCCGACCCGCACGCCCATTCCCCTCACTCGCGTGGACGACCGCATCGGCGGCACCGCCATCCCGATCGACCCGGCCAAGATCGCTGCCATCGTCATCACCGAACAGCCGGACTCCCTGTCCACCGTGCTACCGCCGGATCACGAGACCCAGGCCATCGCCGACCACCTCATCGACTTCTTCAAGCGTGAAGTGGAAGCCGGGCGCATGAGCAACAACCTGGCGCCGCTGCAGGCCGGCATCGGCAGCATCGCCAACGCCGTGATGTGCGGCCTGATCGAGTCGCCGTTCCAGGACCTCACCATGTACTCCGAGGTCCTGCAGGACTCCACCTTCGACCTGATCGACGCCGGTAAGCTGAGCTTCGCCTCCGGCAGCTCCATCACCCTGTCCGCGCGCCGCAACAGTGATGTCTTCGGCAACCTCGACCGCTACAAGGACAAACTGGTGCTGCGTCCGCAGGAGATCTCCAACCACCCGGAAGTGGTACGTCGCCTGGGCATCGTCGGGATCAACACCGCGCTCGAGTTCGACATCTATGGCAACGTCAACTCCACCCATGTGGGCGGCACGAAAATGATGAACGGCATCGGCGGCTCCGGCGATTTCGCCCGGAACGCCCACCTGGCCATCTTCGTCACCAAGTCCATCGCCAAGGGCGGCGCGATTTCCAGCGTGGTGCCGATGGTCAGCCACGTGGACCATACCGAGCACGATGTAGACATCCTCGTCACCGAACAGGGTTTGGCCGACTTGCGCGGCCTGGCGCCCCGCGAGCGCGCGCGGGCGATTATCGACAACTGTGTTCACCCTGATTTCCGCCAACCATTACAGAACTACTTCGACGCGGCCTGCGCCAAGGGTGGCCACACCCCCCACGTGCTGCGTGAAGCCATGGCCTGGCATATCAATCTGGAAGAAACCGGGCGAATGCTGGCCAACTGAACCTGTTGGAACAAAACAGTTATGGGCTTGTAACCTTTGATTCTGACAAAAAGGTCAAAAAACAGTTTCTAAAAATCCGGAACTGTACTGTTCAAAAATCCTGCTTTCTGCTGCTTGAACAGGAAAAAATATGGTTTCCCGTTGGATCACGAGTGATTCAACGGGGCACCCATACAGTTTCCAACAATTTCAGCGAAACAGTTGATAAGCATGCTAATAAAGACCAACACAATTTAGAGCAACTGTGACTACAGTGGCGGCTGTTCCGGGTAGATCATAGGCACCAGTTGATAACCAAGCCCCGCCACAAGCGGGAAGGACCTGCCGCCATGGAACGTACCCTCAGTTCCGACCTGATTTTCGAAAGCGCCGAACAATCCCCGAAATCCTCGTGGGCCCTGCGCACCGTTTCCACCCTGCTGCTGTGGCAGCGCCGCATCGCCAGCCGTCATCAACTGGCCATGCTGGACCCCCGCCTGTTGGCTGACGCTGGTATCAGCGAAGCCCAGCGCGAAGCCGAACTGCACAAGCCCTTCTGGCGCTAAGCAGTTCGCCGGGCCAAACGGCCCGACAGCAATACCCCAGACAGAACCCGTCGCCGCCAGCGACGGGTTTCGTCGTTTCTGGGGCCGCAATTCTCCAGCGGCTTCGTAGGTCTTAGTGATTCCGGCACAGCTGAATCGAATCAGACCGATACAGTTACAACTAAAGCACATCTGCTACAGCACAATTCAACCTCGCTGTGACTGCACAGTTTTCCTGCAGAACGGGATCATGGCCTTCCATAACCCATCCCCGCCTTGCCGCGGGAAGGACGAGCGCCATGGACCGCACCCTCACTGCCTCTGCCCAATTGCACACGACCAGCCCGCGTACCCACTGGTACCTGCGCCTGTTCGCCACCATTGCCATGTGGCGGCGCAACGCCCGCACCCGGCACCAGCTCGCACAGCTGGACCCGCGCGCGCTGGCAGATGTGGGTATCAGTCCGAGCGAGCGCTACCAGGAACTGGAACGTCCCTTCTGGCGCTGACAGCTGCGTCTGCCTGAGGAATGGCAGGCTCCTGGCCAGCACTGGCCCGCAAGCGTCACTTTGACTAGGCTTTTCCCCAGCCGGCAGCGCTTCTCGCGCTGCCGCACTGGTCTGTAAAAAGGAGCCCCCCATGACCTCTCTTCGCCTACTCAGCGCCGCCGCCCTGTTGGCGCTCGCCACCAGCGCATCCGCCACCAGCTTCGTGGTAACCACTGACGCCGTCGTCAACGCCGTCGCGGCCACCTCCGATGCCACCTCCGATGTGACCTCTTCCTTCGATGACGACAAGATCGTGCTCGCAGCCCGCGACGATGCCGCCAGCTTCGTTGCCAGCTCCGGCGATATCCGGGGTGCCCAGCTGGAAGCTGCGTTCAAGCACATCCGCGCCACCCAGCCGCAACTGGCTGCCAGCGATCTCCAACTGGCCCAAGCCATACTGACTCTCTGACGGCACACTCCGGGGCCGCGCATTGCGCGGTCCATCGGCCTGCATCCCCCGCAGCGCCTGGCCCTCGTCCGCCCATTCCGCTAACCTTCGCGCCCGATGCCCGCGGCATAGAACTGCCGTAGGGTATTTCCGTCCAATACCTTAGAAATTTTCCTTCGGAGAGCTTCCATGCGCCGCTCGCTGTCTGTCGCAGCCATCGCCCTTTCCCTCGTAGCCGGTGCCGCCCAGGCCCAGACCCTGGTGGCGACCAGCAACATCATCGTCCGCGCGCTGGACCGCACCCTCGATTTCACCTCCGACACCACCACTTCGATCCGCGACATGAAAGTGGTCGTGGCCGCCCGCGATGACGCCGCCAGCTTCGTCGCCAGCGCCGGCGAGATCCGTGGCGCCCAGCTGGAAGCCGCCTTCGCCACCCTGCGCGAACAGTTCCCGCAAGCCCGCGAGGCCAGCGACCTGGCCCTGGCGGAAACCATCGTCGCCCTCTGACCCACGCGAGCATCAGCCCCTGAACACCTGGTTGCGCCTGCTCGGCCTGAGCGTCCTGCTGCTGGCCGGTACTGCCCGGGCCGAATTGCGCCTGGTACTGGATGACGAAGGGCTGACCACGCCCCAGCGTCAGGCCAGTCAGCAGCTACTCGACGAAGCCCTCGCGGCCCTGCCCCCGTCCTTCGTCGAGCGGCTGGACCGCGAGGTGACAGTGGGCTGGAGCGACGACCTGCCGGAGAACGGCTACGGACGCGCCACCCGCTTCGACGCCCTGGTGCTCAACCGCAACCTGCTGCCGGGCCTCACCGACGGCCGTGGGGCGACCCAGAAGACCAACCGCGTCCACGGCACGGTGCGCCGCGAAATGCTCGCCACGGTGCTTCACGAACTGACCCACCTCTACGACCGCGCGCGCCTCTGGTCCGCCGCCGAGAAGACGCAACAGTTCCGCTGTCGCAACCAGGCCTCCAGCAATGGCCGAATTGGCTTGCCCGGTGACTGCCGGGGCCAGACCGAGCGCCGCTTCACCCTGAGCGACGACCCGCGCCTGCTCGACCTCGCCGGCTGGCCGCAGTACGTCGGCAAGCGTGGCCAGCGCGAGCAGGACAATCACCAGGTGGCGCGCAGCCCGGATATCTACGAGCTGAAGAACGCCCGCGAATTCGTCGCGGTGAACATGGAGTACTTCCTCCTCGACCCGGCCTACGCCTGCCGCCGCCCTGCGCTCTACCGCTATTACCGCGAACATTTCGGCTGGGCACCTGAACAACAGGCCACCTGCAACGACGGCTACGCCTACCTCAATGCCGGTCGCGACTTCGGCAAGCAGCCCCTGGGCAAACTCGACCCGGATCGCGTCTACGAAGTCGACTACCTGTTCGCCGAAGCCAATCAGAACTGGGTGAGCCGCTGGGGTCACAGCATGCTGCGCCTGGTGATCTGCGCCCCCGGCCGCCCGCGTGGGCCGGACTGCCGCCTCGACCTCGACCAGCATCTGGTGCTGTCCTACCGCGCCTTCGTCGGCGACGTGCAACTGTCGAGCTGGGACGGCCTCACCGGCGCCTACCCTTCGCGCCTGTTCGTGCTGCCGTTGCATCAGGTGATCGAGGAATACACCAAGGTGGAACTGCGCAGCCTCGCTTCAGTGCCGCTCAAGCTCAGTCGCGAGGAAGTGGAAGCCCTGGTGGAGCATGCCACCGAGATGCACTGGAGCTACGACGGCGACTACTGGTTCCTCTCCAACAACTGCGCGGTGGAAACCCTCAAGCTGCTGCGCAGCGGCACCGACCACCCGGCGCTGCGCGATCTCGACAGCATCATGCCCAATGGCCTGCTCAAACTACTGGAAGGCCGCGGTGTCGCTGACCGCACGCCACTGGACGACCCCAAGGAAGCGCTGCGCCTGGGGTATCGCTTCGACTCCTTCCGTGATCGCTACCAGGCCATGTTCAAGATTCTCCGCGAGCGCCTCGAGGTGCCCCAGAAAGAAGTCGAGGACTGGCTGGAGCTTACCGCCGAACAACGTCGACCCTGGTTCGACAAGGCAGACCTGCGTGCCAGCGCCGCCCTGCTCCTGCTGGAACAGGCCGCCCAGCGCCGCCAGCTCCTGTTGGCCCAGGACGAGCTCAAGCGCAACTACCTCAGCTCCCGCGAACAGGCGGGACAGACACGCTTCGCCAAGGCCGGCGGCACCCTGGAACAGATGCTCGCCAACAGCGGATTCCTCAGCCGCCCGGCTGAACTGCTGCAAGGTGGCTACGGTCTGCCACAGAGCGCGGAGTGGCAGCGCCTGGAGGCCGAAAGCAGCACCCGCCAGCAAACCATGCACAAACTCAGCGGTGACCTCGACCGCGAGGTCCGCAGCCTACTGGAACCGCAACGCATGGCAGAACTGAACGCCACCGAGGCCAACCTCAAGGCCATCGGCGCGCACCTGCGCCAGTTGCACAAGGATGCTGGCGGGCTCGTCCTTCCGTGAATCACGCAATGCGCTCTCCGTAGGTTGGCGCAGAGCGAAGCGAAGCCCAACGATTCCACGCTCGGACCGTTGGGTTTCGCGGAGCTCTACCCAACCTACGAGAGCTCCGTCGCAGCCCGCTCACAGTTGCTCCTCATCCTCCTCCGGCAACTGCGGGTCCAGGCTCAGCCAGGGCAAGCGGTTCTTCACCCAGATGTGCCGCTTGGGAGCAACGGCTTCGGGCTGGTCCAGGGTGGCGATGGTGAGGTCCAGGGTGCCGGGACTGAGGCTGGTGAACAGCGCCAGCTGGCTGCTGCAACGCGGACAGAAGTAGCGGATGCAGCTCGCGGACGAGGCGTACTCGGCGGGTGTTCCGCTCGTCCAGCGGAAGCTTGCCAGCGGCACGGTCGCCCAGGTGGTGACGATGCCGCCGGTGGTGCGCCGGCAGATCGAGCAATGGCAATGGGCGACATCGCCCAAGGGTGCCTCGACGGCATAACGCAGCTGCCCGCAATGACAGCCGCCGGTATGAAGTTCAGCCATGATGGTGGTCTCCGGCTTGAGCACTGTCTTTCACCCTAGCAGGCGGTTGCATACCGCCGATCCGGACCTGAAGATGGGACGCCCCAGCTGACCCGGATGTCGCCGTGCTGACCCTTCTCGAAGCCCTCTGGCCGCTCTTCGCGCTGATCATCGGCGGCTACCTGCTGCGCCGCTGGGACTTCCCCGGCGAAGCCTTCTGGCCCGCCGCCGAGCGTCTGAACTACTTCATCCTCTTCCCCGCCCTGCTGTTCAGCAGCCTGGCCACCGCGCCGCTCGACAACCCGGCGCTGCCACGCCTGGCCCTGGCGGTGTTCCTGGCTCTCGGCATCGGCTGGGCTGCCCTGCTGCTGGCGCGACGGCTGCTGGGTTGGCCGGCGGCGCGCTTCGGCGCGATCACCCAGGGCATCCTGCGTTTCAACACCTACCTGGGCCTGGCGGCTATCGGCAGTCTCTATGGCAAAGACGGGCTGGCATTGGCTGCGCTGCTGCTGGCACTGATGGTGCCCACGGTGAACCTGATGTCGGTCTGGGCACTGACCGCCGAACGCGGCGTGAGCCTGCGCGGCCTGCTGTTGCCGATAGCGAAGAACCCGCTGATCCTCGCCTGCCTGGCCGGCGCGCTGGTCAACCTCGCCGGACTCGGCCTACCCGGCGGCACCGACCGCCTGCTCAACCTGCTGGCAGTGGCCAGCCTGCCGCTGGGCCTGCTCTGCGTCGGTGCAGCGCTGCGTCCGCAGGAACTGGCCGGCGAAGTCCCGGCCCTCGCCTGGAACTGCACCCTGCGTCTACTGGCCATGCCCGTCCTTGCTTTCGCCGTCGCCCGCCTGCTCGGCTTGCCCGCAATGGAAAGCAGCATCCTGGTGCTGTTCTTCGCCCTGCCCACCGCCCCCACGGCCTACGTGCTGACCCGCCAGCTCGGCGGCGACAGCCACCTGATGGCCGGCATCATCACCCTGCAAACCCTGCTCGCCGCCGGCAGCCTGCTGCTGGTGATGCGCACCCTGGCCAGCTGATGCCATGGCGGCCTGCCCGCCGTTCGTCGACAAATAGCCGCGTAATCGGTACCGATCACCGCCGAAAGCTGGCTGAAAGGTTGCGGGCTTAGCATCCGCCCCATTACCGGCATAAGACCGGTAACCCGACAACAACAAGATTGGTGATCGACATGCTCTGCTCCCGCTGCCTGCCCGGCACTCCTCCGCCCGTCCTCCGCACGTCTTCGGCCCAGCGCTGATTTCCGCCCGCCCCACCCGAATCACGTCCGGAGAACCGCCATGCTGACTCTGCTCGGCTTCGCCATGGTCATCTGCTTCATGTACCTGATCATGACCAAGCGCCTGTCCGCCCTGATCGCCCTGATCATCGTCCCCATCACTTTCGCCCTGATCGGCGGCTTCGCCGCGGGCATCGGCCCGATGATGCTGGAAGGCATCAGCAAGCTCGCCCCCACCGGCGTGATGCTGATGTTCGCCATCCTCTACTTCGCCCTGATGATCGACTCAGGCCTGTTCGATCCGGCTGTGCGCAAGATCCTCAAGCTGGTGAAAGGTGATCCGCTGAAAGTGTCCATGGGCACCGCCGCCCTGGCCCTGATCGTCTCCCTCGACGGTGACGGCGCCACCACCTACATGATCTGCGTCGCCGCCCTGCTGCCGCTGTACAGCCGCCTGGGCATGAGCCCGCTGATCATGGCCGGCCTGATCATCCTCGCCGGCGGCATCATGAACATGACCCCCTGGGGCGGCCCCACCGCCCGCGCCGCCAGCGCCCTGCACGTGGACCCGTCGGACATCTTCGTACCGATGATCCCGGCCATGATCGTCGGCGCCATCGCCCTGTTCGGCCTCGCCTGGGCCTACGGCAAACGCGAGCGCGCCCGTCTCGGCGTCCTGCACCTGCCGGATGACCAGATCAACCATGACGAGATCAGCGTTTCGCAGTTCCCGGATGCCCGCCGGCCCAAGCTGCTGTGGGTGAACGCGGCGCTGACCGCCGCGCTGATGGTGACCCTGATCACCGGTCTGCTGCCGTTGCCGGTGCTGTTCATGATCGCCTTCAGCATCGCCATGATCATCAACTACCCCTGCCTGCAGCAGCAGAAGGAGCGCGTTGCGGCTCATGCCGGCAACGTCCTGGCGGTCGTCGGCCTGATCTTCGCCGCGGGCATCTTCACCGGCATCCTCTCCGGCACCGGCATGGTGGAAGCCATGTCCAAGAGCCTGCTCGCGGTCATCCCGCCGTCGATGGGCCCTTACATGGCGGTGATCACGGCGATCGTCAGCATGCCGTTCACCTTCTTCATGTCCAACGACGCTTTTTATTACGGCGTGTTACCGGTTCTGGCCGAGGCGGCAAGCCATTACGGCATCAGCCCGGTGGAGATGGCGCGAGCGTCTATCGTAGGCCAGCCGGTGCATTTGCTGAGCCCGCTGGTACCCTCCACCTACCTGCTGGTGGGCCTGGCCAAAGTGGAGTTCGGCGACCACCAACGCTTCACGTTGAAGTGGGCGGTGATGATTTGTCTGTGTATCCTCCTCGCCGCCCTGCTGCTGGGTGTGTTCCCGCTGTTCGGATCACACTGAGAGTCGCTAACTGACATTCGCTCTAGCCGGAATCTGCGTAAGCTCCTTCCGGCTTGTTCGTACTCCATCCCCATACCAAGAAACTCACGAGGATCAACGCATCATGGAATGGCTGACCAGCCCGGAAATCTGGGTCGCCTTCTTCACCCTGACCGCCCTGGAAATCGTCCTGGGCATCGACAACATCATCATGATCGCCATCCTCGTGGCCCGCATGCCGCCGCACATGCAGGCACGCACGCGCTTCTTCGGCCTGGCGCTGGCGATGATCACCCGTATCCTGCTGCTGCTCTCCATCACCTGGATCATGCGGCTCACCAACGACCTGTTCGAACTGTTCGGCCAGGGCATCTCCGGCCGTGACCTGATCCTCTTCTTCGGCGGCCTGTTCCTGCTGTGGAAGAGCACCACCGAGATGTATCACAGCCTGGAAGGCGAAGATGAATCCGGCGAGCAGCCTTCGGGCGCGGCGCGCAACTTCATCGGCACCATCATCCAGATCGCCATCATCGACATCGTGTTCTCCCTGGACTCGGTGATCACTGCCGTAGGCATGGTTTCCCACGTGCCGGTGATGGTCGCTGCGATCATCGTCGCCGTACTGGTGATGATGCTGGCCGCTGGCACCATCAGCGACTTCATCGACAAGCACCCGAGCCTGAAGATGCTGGCCCTGGCCTTCCTGGTGGTGGTCGGTACCGTGCTGATCGCCGAATCCTTCGAAGTCCACGTGCCGAAAGGCTACGTCTACTTCGCCATGGCCTTCTCCCTGGCCGTCGAGGCGCTCAACATCCGCATGCGCATCGCTCGCGGTCGCAAGGAAGATCCGGTGAAACTGCGCAAGGACATTCCTGGGCAGTAAGCCGAAGCAATGAAGAACGGGGCCAATTGGCCCCGTTTTTTATTGCTGCAGAAGCCTGTGGGGGCGAATTCATTCGCTATGGGCTGCGCAGCAGCCCCCTGCAGACTTGAGGGCAGACCTTCGGCCTGCATGGCGAATGAATTCGCCCCTACCCGCCGGTTCCACCTCAATACCCCTTCAGTTCATCCGCCTTGAAGCCCCGGAAGCTGCCGCCGCCCAGCACCAGCCTCAGCACGCTGTCCATGCTCTGCAGGTCGTTGTCGAACCCGCCGTGACTGGTGCTCCGACTGAGGGGGTTGCGGGTGTCTGCCACCACCAGGGTGCTGCCGGACGGCTGCTGGGGCGGTTGGAATTTCTGCATCCCGAGCAGCGGCACCCGCCGCAGCTTGTCTTCCAGCGCGTTGGAAACCAGATACAACAGCGATTTGCGGTAGGCCCCGGCAACGTTGTCTTCCTGCTCGGCCTGATCCGACAGCACGAGCAGGGTCTGCTGGCGAATGCCCTTCCCCAACGCCTTCAGGAAGGTCGATTGGTACAGGTCCAGTGTGCAGGCCGGTGCGAACAGCACCAGGTTGTCGATGACCGGTCCACCCAGCGCCAGCCAGCTCCGCAGCAAATGGGCGTGCCAGATGGAACCTGCGCTGTGTCCTACCAGGTGGACCTTCGGCGCCCCGGTACCCTGGGCCGCCAGCCAGCCCAGCAGACGTTTCAGCACCAGCAGCCCGGCGGCGCGGGGTTGGAACGCCCGCTCGGCGTCCAGCTTCATCTCCTGCCAGAGGGCGAAACCCAGTGGCTGGACCAGGCATTCCATCTGGTTGTCCCACCAGGAACTGACCCCGCCAACCCGTTCGCCCACCAGCGGCAACTTGCTCAGCAGGATGTCGCCCAGTTCGGCCAGCAAGCCGGTTTCCCAGATGAAGTGCAGCTCGTGGACGCCGTTGTCACGGAAGGCCGGCCGCCACTTGAAGGCCCGCATGGCCGAACCGTTCACGCTGTTCAGGCCGCCATGGGCGTAGAGCATCAAGTGCCTGGGTTTGCTGTGCTGCAATTCTTCGATGATGGCCTCCACCTGCGCCAGATCGGAGGCGTATTGGCCCAGGCCGTCGAACTGGCCGTTGTCGATATGCAGGTAATGCAGGTAGATCGCTTCCTGCGGCGGCCCGACCAGCGCGAGGCGCGCGGTGCCGCCGTCGGCAACGTAGCGCGTGGCGGTGTTGGTCACGTCGTGATTGACGCTGACCCCCAACTGCGCGACCCAGACATCCCAGACATTGCATTCGAAGTCCGCGTAGCTCCACAGCGCAATGCCGGCGTGGGTCTGTTTGTCGCGGCTGTAGCCACCCCAGTCGCTGCCCCAGGAGTTCTGCACAAGGAAGCCGTCGCGGGTGTAGCCGACGATGGCGAAGGCGTGCCCGCCGCCCACATCCAGCGCATCCGACTTCCAGTCGATCACGCCCCGACGCGGCGAGCGCCAGCCGTCGTGGGTCCTGGCCGACGCGAAGAGCACCCCCACGTCGCGCAGGGCCGCCTGTACATCGTTGACGCGCGAGAAGACCCTGAAGTAAGCACCCAGCGGGATATCCAGGGCCTCCTGCTGGATGACCGGGTTCAAACCGCCCTTGCGCTTCAGCGGCCAACTCTCTTCCAGGCAGACACCGTGCTTGTGCCAACCCTTCATCGCACCCCGGGCGCTGCTGAAGTCGTAGTTCTCCCCTGGCCACTGGTCGTAGCGCCGCGCCATGGCGAAGAGCATCGCCGGGCTAGCCCGGCCGGGCAGCGCGCGTCGGCTGCGCAGGTAATTGACCGCCGCCGCCAGGCCGAAGCCCGTGCACGCACCTTCCTCGCCTTGGTCGAGGATGTGCAGCAACTTCCAGTCTGGGAATAGCTCGTCGGGTAGCGGCGCCAGGGATGCGGAATAGGTGAGGTCACGAAAATCCATGGAGTCGCGGCGAACATCCAGCTGCCTGGGCGCAGCCTTCCTGCGGGGCTTCGTCGTGGTGCTGCGCTTGGCCATGCTGACCTCCCTGTGCGGGTCCGGGCGACACAGGAAGGATTGACCGCTTTCAACGCTCAGGAGGGATTGCTGACGAATGGCGATGCGGGGCGATTCGCCCGCCGTGAGCGAAGGCGGGCCTGAACAGCATTCAAACCACTGATTTAGAAAGGACTTTTACATCATCAATGGCGTCGATGTTCTCTATCTAGAGTGATCACTTTTTAATCGACCATCCATCCGTAAGATTGGCTCCGTACCCAGTTTCCAGCCCCGTTGAGGAGCCCACGATCATGAAAACCCACGCCTTCGCCGCCCTGTTCATCGCCAGCCTGAGCACCAGTGTCTTCGCCCTGCCGTCCGACTCCCAGCCCGTGCTGGGCGAGTCGAAGGAAGGCGCCTACATCCAGGTCGTCGAGCCGGTTGCCGCCGAAGGCAGCTTCATGGTCCTGGACCGCGTGGCCGAAGGCGGCTCTGACCGCAGCGGCGCAAATCGCATCGCTGAAAGCGGCTCCGACCGCACTAATGGCTTCCGCGTAGCCGAAGGCGGTTCCGAGCGTACCAACGCCCTGCGCGTCGGCTGATCGCAAACTGCAAGACCTCAAAGCCCGGCAAATGCCGGGTTTTGTGTTTTCTGTAGGGGCGAATTCATTCGCCAAGCAGGCCGCAGGACTGCCCCTTGGGAGCCCCCGCGAAGCCCAGCTGCCCTCTCCCCAACCCTCTCCCGCAAGCGGGAGAGGGAGCTGTCCGTGCGCAGGCAGGCCTCAGCACCTCCCTGTAGGAGCGAATTCATTCGCGAATGGCCGCGTAGCGGCCCGTAGGTTGGTCCGAGCGAAGCGAGGCCCAACGAGGCAATGTCCACCCCCGCACTGTTGGGTTTCGCTTCGCTCTACGCCAACCTACAAGGGCGGTTGGACCTTGTCGCCCAACCGGATCATCAGCGCCAGATCGACCATGGACGCTTCGTCCACCAGTACATCGTGATAACGAACGCCCCGGCTATCGACGAGACTTGCGAAACCCCATTGAAATCACCTCAGCTTGCTGCGCCAAGCCATTGATCGGTAATGAGCAAAATCTCCGGGAAGCGTCTTTACTTGTCATCAGGTGCCATACCAGTCAGGCAAATAGCTGCAATCAGCCCGGACCATGAAGGTCCAAAGACAATCGTGTTACCCAACGCCTGACCGCGCCGTCGTTTTCCTGCGCATGGATACGGCGGCCTTCGAGATCGCCAGGAGGGCCACCATGCTGACGCTGCTCAATCTGCTCTCGGCCGTCGCCTTGCTCATCTGGGGCACGCACATCGTGCGAACGGGCATCCTCCGCGTATACGGCGCCAACCTGCGCCGCCTGCTCAGTCGCAGCGTGCGCCGCCGCCCCATGGCCTTCGCCGCCGGGATCGGCGTCACGGCCCTGGTGCAGAGCAGCAATGCCACCGCCCTGCTGGTCAGCTCCTTCGTCGCCCAGGGCCTGATGATGCTGGCCCCGGCGCTGGCCATCATGCTTGGCGCCGATGTCGGCACGGCGCTGATGGCGCGGGTGCTGACCCTGGACCTGTCGTGGCTGTCGCCATTGCTGATCTTCTTCGGAGTGATCTTCTTCCTCTCCCGTAAACAGACCCGCCTGGGGCAACTCGGGCGGGTCGGCATCGGGCTCGGACTGATCATCCTCGCCCTGCAACTGATCATCGCCGCCGCCGAACCCATCACCACCGCCAAGGGCGTGAAAGTGCTGTTCTCCTCGCTGACCGGCGATGTGCTGCTGGACGCCTTGACCGGCGCGCTGTTCGCGATGATTTCCTATTCCAGCCTGGCTGCCGTGCTACTCACCGCCACGCTGGCCGCCTCCAAGGTGATCTCCCTCAAGGTGGCGCTCTGCCTGGTCATCGGCGCCAACCTCGGCAGCGGCGTCCTCGCCCTGCTCAGCAGCAGTCTGCAGAACCCCGCCGGGCGCCGCGTGGCCGTGGGCAGCCTGGCGTTCAAGCTCGCCGGCTGCATGCTCGTGTTGCCCATGGTGGGTCCCCTGGCGAGCTGGATCGACACCTGGCCCATCTCCAACGCCGAACTGGTGATCGCCTTCCACCTGCTCTACAACAGCGTGCGCTGCACGCTCTTCCTGCCCCTGACAGTGCCGATGGCGCGCCTGTGCAACTGGCTGCTGCCGGATCGACCGCAGCCGGACGATATTGCCAAGCCGCGTCATCTGGATCCGGCGGCCCTGGATACTCCGAGCCTGGCCCTGGCCAATGCCGTGCGCGAAACCCTGCGCATGGGCGATATCGTCGAGCAGATGCTGAACAACCTGCTGCATCTCCTGCGCGGCGGCGACCCGGGGCTGGGCAAGGACATCCACCGCCTGGATGACGATATCGACGCGCTCTACACCGCCATCAAGCTCTACCTGGCACGCATGCCCCGCGAGGACCTGGCCGAGCGCGACAGCCGGCGCTGGGCCGAGATCATCGAGCTGACCATCAACCTGGAGCAGGCCGGCGACATCATCGAGCGCATGCTCGACGATGTGCAGAGCAAGAACAGGGCCCAGGGTCGCGCCTTCACCGAAGAAGGGCTGGGAGAGATCGTCAATCTCCACGACCAGGTGGTGGAAAACCTGCGCCTGTCGCTGTCGGTGTTCCTCAACGGCGACCTGGAAAACGCCAAGCGCCTGCGCCGGGCCAAGCAACGCTTCCGCATCCTCGAACGCCGCTATGCCCACGCCCACGTTTCGCGGCTGCACCAGCAGGTGGTGCAGAGCATCGAGACCAGTGCCCTGCACCTTGGCCTGATCAGCGACATGAAGCGCATCAACTCGCTGTTCTGCGCCATCGCCTATGCCGTACTGGACAATCCCGATGCCCCGGAAAACGTGGAGGAAGAGCGTCCGCTGGAAGAGCCGCAAGGCTATTTCGAACCGCAGATTGGCTCCCATCGCTGAGGCTCGCTCTTCCCAGCGTGCGGGCCGCTTGGGCAGAATCCGGGGATGACGCCACACGACCCCACCAGCGCCTCGGTCAGCGCCAGCCTGACCCAGGCGATCCTGCACGCCGCAACCCAGCTCGGCCTTGGCCGTGACGAACTGCTGCGCGCCAGCCAGCTCGACGAAAAACGCCTGGCCGACCCGGATGCCCGCATCCCCTTCAGCACCCAGGAGGCGCTTTGGGCGACCATCCACGCCCGCTTGCCGCACCCCGAGCCAGGCATCGCCATCGGCCGTGCCCTGGCCCCCGGCCAGTTCAGCGTGCTCGGCTACCTGTTGCAAAGCAGCCCGACCCTGGGCGAAGCCCTGGAGGCCGAACTGCGCTACCAGCGCCTGGTGGGAGAGGGCGGCAGCCTGGCACTGGAAGTGCGCGGCGATGAACTCTGGACCCTGTACCGCCCGCTGCACCCGAAGCTGCCGGCCACCCGCGCGCGGGTGCTGGCGCTGATGGTCTTCTGGCTGGAGCTGATGCGACCGCTGCTGGCGGACTTGCGCCTGCTGCGGGCCTGCTTCGTGCACCCGGCACCGGCGGACACCGCGCTCTACCAGCAATGCTTCGCCTGCCCGCTGCAGTTCGAGGCGGAGGATTACGCCCTGGTGCTGCCCCTGGCGCTGCGTTCGGCCCCGTTGAAACAGTCCAACCCGCCTCTGCAGGCCGTGCTGCGCCAGCACGCTGAAGCCTTGCTCGCGCGCCTGCCCAGTGAAGGACTGCGGGCGCGGGTGGTCGCGTTGCTCGGCGCGCAACTGGCGCGCGGCGAACCCGACCGCGGCGCCCTGGCGTCAGCCCTGGGAATCAGCGAACGCACGCTGCAACGACGCCTCGCGGACGAAGGCAGCAGCTACCAGCACCTGCTCAACGACACCCGCCGCCATCTCGCCGAGCGCCACCTGCAGGAAGGCCGCCTGCCCATCGCCGATATCGCCGTACTGCTCGGCTATTCGGAGCCCAGCGTGTTCTTCCGCGCATTCCGCCAATGGACCGGGCTGACGCCGGGCGAGTATCGGCAGAAGCATCGGGATTGAGCTTCTCTTGCTCTTCGTAGGGGCGAATTCATTCGCCAAGCGGCCCGAAGGGCAGCCCCGCAGGATCAGGCGGGGACGCTGCGCATCCCTTGGCGAATGAATTCGCCCCTACAAGGATTCAGCTCAGCCTCGACGCTATTCCCCGCGCCTTGAGAAATGCCAGGAACGCCTCGCGGCTGGAGTACTTCGGCCGGTAGCCGAACTCTTCCTTGAGCCGACGGTTGTCCAGCACCGGACGGTAGCGGAGGAAGTCCAGCTGCTCCGGGCCGTACTGGGTCAGGCCTAGCGGCTTGAGCAGGGCCAGGGCGGTACGCAGCAATCCCGCAGGGAGGGGCCGGTAGGGTTTGCCAAGGATGTCGGCGATCTCCGCCATGCTCAGCGCGCCATCGCCGGCGAGGTTGTAGATCCCCCCGGCGCCGCGCTCCAGGCCTTCACGGATGATCGCCACCACGTCCTGGTCCCAGATGAACACGAAGCGGCTGTCATGCCCCTTGATGCCCAGCACCGAGCGTTTCTGGAACAGTTCGGTGATCTGGTTGTTCACCTGCTCGCCGAGGATGGTGCCGGGGCGCAGGACCAGCTGGCGCAGCTGCGGATGCTGTTTGCGCGCGTCGGCCAGCAGCAGTTCCACCTCGCGCTTGTGACGGGCATAGGCGAAGAGGTCGTGACCGCGCAGCGGGTGCTGTTCGTCGATCCACTCCGCGTTCTCGGGGTAATAGCCATAGGCAGCGCCGGAACTGGTCACGATCAGTTGGCCCACACCGTGGGCGACCGCCGCATTCAACACGGCGCGGGTCCCGCCGACGTCGATGGCGTGCAGGCGCGCCTCGCTCATCCCGCGGGGCGGCGTCACCACCGATGCCAGGTGCACGATGGAATCGGGTTTCCAGCGCTCGACGCAGGCGTCCACTTCGCGCGGAAGGCTGATATCCAGCGAAACCGGCTCGATGTTGGACTTGAGCCCTTGATGGCTCAGCGGGCGGATGTCCGCAGCCACCAGCGTCCAGTCCGGGTGACGCGTGGCCAGATCGTTCAATACCTGCTGGCCGATGAAGCCGGCCGCACCGGTGATCAGGACGCGCATGGCACTTCCTCCTGGACACGGGGGGCGCGGCGTTGCCAGACGACCACCAGCAACAGGCCGGAAACGATGTGCCAGATCCCCCAGAAGCCGGCCACCAGGGCCATGTCCAACTGGCCGCCGAACTGGGTCAGGATCAGCCCGAGGGCGAGCCCGGAGTTCTGCATGCCGACCTCGATGGTCAGCGCGCGACGGTCAGCTTCGGCCAGTCCGGTCAGGCGCGAGGCGCTCCAGCCCAGCAGCAGGGCGGAGGCGTTGTGGCCGACCACCACCAGCAGCACCAGGCCGGCGTTGGCCACCAACAGTTGCCAGTTACCCGCGGCCGCCGCCACCAGGAACACGCCGAAAGCGAGCAGGGAAAAGCGTTTGAACCAGGGCAGCACGCGGGCACTGAAGGCCGGCGCCAGATTGCCCACCAGCATGCCCGCGAGCAGCGGCAGCACCAGCAGGACGACCAGGCCGCCGACGATGCCGCCGGCATCGACGTCCAGATCGCTCATCTGCCCATGGAGGAAGGCGGCGGTTTCCGGATTGAGGCTGGCGGTCGCGGCGAAATTCAGCGGCAGACTGATGATCGCCAGTAGGCAGGAAAGGCTGGTGATGCTCACCGACAGCGCGGTATTGCCGCGCGCCAGATGGGTGATGACGTTGGACAGGTTGCCCCCCGGGCACGCGGCCACCAGCAGCATGCCCAGCTCCAGGCCGGGGCGCAGGTCGAGGAAGAGGGTGACCACGAGGGTCATCCAGGGCAATAGCAGGCACTGGCAGAGCAGCCCCACCAAGGCCGGCAGCGGCCGTTTCAGGACCAGGAGGAAATGGGCCAGGCGCAGCTCCAGGGCCACGCCGAACATCAGCGCGGCGAGCACCAGCCCGAGAATCAGTTGCTGACTGCTGTCGTAGTTCATCGATGGGTTCTCTTGTTGTTCTTCTGCGGCCATTGGCAGGCGCAAGGCCAGAGCAGCTTAGCCGCCCGACCTGACGGCAACAGTGGCCGACATCGCCAGGGCGAGTGGCCAATCGCGACAGTCGCTGGCGGTTGTCAGCCTGCGCCCCATGGGCCAGAGTTCCGGCATTTACCCAGGATCGGGATGCCCATGTCGATCAGGAAACTGCGCATCAGCGATATCGAGGCCTTGCACCGGCTGCTCGCCGAGGTCAGCGCCGAAGGCGAGTACCTGCTGCTCGCCGAGGCGCCGCCCCTCGAGCAGATGCGCGCGCTGCTCCTGCGCTCGCTGCCGCTGGACCTGCCGCAGTTCGTCGTCGACGCCGAAGGCGACCTGCTCGGTTCCATCGAAATCTTCCCGGCCAGCCTGTGCTACATGGAAGACGGCTCGGGGGAAGACTTCGGCGTGCTCGGCATGCAGGTGAGGAAGGCCCATCGCGGCCGGGGCCTGGGTGGGCAGTTGATGGAGGCGGCCCTCGCGCATTGCCGCCGGCAACACATGTGCCGCGTGGAGCTGGCAGTGCTGAAATCCAATGAAGCGGCGATTCGCCTCTACCAGCGCTTCGCCTTCCATTGGGTCGAAGATCTGCCTCCCGTCACCTTGCCCAACGGACGCCCCGACCAGCCCCAGAAGATGCGCTTGCTGCTGGACTGAGCGGCAGGCCGTCAGCGCAGGTCCAACGCGCCTTCTCAGGGCTTCCGGCGGGAAGTATCCTGCGCGCCTCCCCCACGTCCTGTTGCGACCGATGCTGCTGTCCACCTTCAAACCCCACGTGCTGAAGCTCATCGAGCTGCTACAACGCCATCCCCGCCTGATCGCGCTGTACGGCTTCTGCTCCGGCATGGCGAGCTTCTTCCTCGTGGAGCGGGGCGCGCGAGTGGCCAAGGTGATCGCCATCCTGCTGCTGGTGAGCTGGCTCTGGCTGATGCTGGAGAACATTTTCCGGCGCGGCATCGAGCGAGTCTTCGGCGTCGAACTGCCACCACCGCTGATGCGTTTCCTGACCCAGCTGATCCACCAGGAAAGCCTGTTCTTCGTGCTACCGTTCTTCGCCATCACCACCAGCTGGAACAGCGGCCAGGCCCTGTTCACCGGGCTGCTGGGCGTGGCGGCGATCTGCTCGATCACCGACCCGATCTACAACCGCCATCTGGCGCCGCGCCGCTGGCTGTTCCTCGCCTATCACACGCTGACCTTGTTCGCCGTGCTGCTCGCGGCGTTGCCGCTGATCCTCCAACTGACCACCGCACAGAGCTACCGTTGGGCACTGGGCACCGCCGTCGCGCTGTCCTTCGTCAGTCTGTTCGGGGTAATCCGCGGGCAGCGCTGGTGGCGCGTCGTGGGGCTGCTGGGATTGACCTTGGCCCTCGGCGGGCTGGGCTGGGTCACGCGCATCTGGGTACCCCCCGCGACCCTCTGGCTGACCGAAGTGGCGGTGACGCCGAACCTGGATAACCACCAGCGCACGCCGGGCGATGGTGTGGAAGAAGTCAGCGCCGCCGAGCTGCGCAGCAAGGGGCTTTACGCCTACACCGCGATCAACGCCCCGCGCGGGCTGAACGAACGCATCTACCACGTGTGGCGCTTCAACGGCCGCGAGGTGGACCGCATCGCCCTGGACATCCACGGCGGCCGCGAAGCCGGCTACCGCGCCTGGACCCACAAGCAGAACTTCCCCGGCAACCCGGCGGGCCGCTGGCAGGTGCAGGTTCTCACCGAAGCGGGGCAGATGATCGGGGCCCTGCGCTTCAAGGTCACGCCGTCCGAGCTGCCGCCCAAGCCCCACTGAGCGCTGTAGGAGCCCTGTAGGAGCGAGCTTGCTCGCGAACCGTCCGAGCGCGATCCTTCCCGAGCAAGCTCGCTCCTACACAAAGCGGTAATTCAGCCGAAGAACCAGTAGCAGACGCCAATGGACGCGATCACGCCGGCCAGGTCCGCCAGCAGGGCGCAGCCCACGGCGTGGCGCGCACGCTGGATGCCCACCGAGCCGAAATACACGGCCAGCACATAGAAGGTGGTTTCGGTGCTGCCCTGCATCGTGGCGGCCACCAACGCGGGAAAGCTGTCGACGCCCTGGGTCTGGATCGTCTCGATGAGCATGGCGCGAGCGGCACTACCGGAGAACGGCTTCACCAGTCCCGTCGGCAGTGCCTCGACGAATCGGCTGTCCAGACCCAGGCCTTCGACCACCCAGCGGATCCCGTCGAGCAGTTGATCCAGCGCGCCCGAGGCCCGCAGAGCACCCACGGCGCAGAGCATGGCGACCAGGTAGGGCAGGAGGTTCTTCGCCACGTCGAAGCCTTCCTTCGCACCTTCCACGAAGGCTTCGTAGATCGGCACCTTCTTCAGCGCGCCCATGACCAGGAAGCTGAGGATCAGCGCGAACAGGGTGAGGTTGCCGAGCAGGGAGGACAGCGCCGTCAGCGCCGTCGCCGAAAGACCGGCCAGCACCGCCATGAAGCCGCCGAGCAGCAGCGCGGCGCCGCCGAACCACGCGAGCAGCACCGGGTCGGTCAGCTTGATCCGCTGCATGAAGGCCACCGACAGCAGCGCCGTCATGGTGGAAATTGCGTTGGCCAGGAGGATTGGCAGGAACACCAGCGCGGGGTCGCTGGCACCGGCCTGGGCGCGGTACATGAAGATGGTCACTGGCAGCAGCACGAAGGAGGAGGCGTTCATCACCATGAACAGCACCTGGGCGTTGCTCGCCGAGGTGCTGCTGGGATTCAGCTCCTGCAATGCCTTCATAGCCTTGAGGCCGATGGGCGTGGCCGCGTTGTCCAGGCCAAGGCCGTTGGCGGTGAAGCTCAGGGTGACCAGGCCGAGCGCCGGGTGGCCACGTGGCACCTCCGGCATCAGGCGTGCGAACAGCGGGCCGAGCAGGCGCGCGAGGATATCCACCAGGCCAGCCCGCTCGGCGATGCGCAGGAAACCCAGCCACAACGTCAGCGTGCCGAACAGCAGGATCATCACATCGACCGAGAGCTTGGCCATGGCGAACAGGCTTTCCACCATCGCCGCCCAGACACCCGGATCGCCACCGATCCAGCGTCCCAGTGCGGCCACCGCCGCCACCAGGAAGAAGCTCAGCCACAGGCCGTTGAGCATTTGCAGTCCCCTAGAAAACAGTGAGGCGGATTCTAGCGGGGCTGTCGCTACAGGGGCGAATTCAATCTGCCTTCAAGTCCGTGCAACACCAATGCTCCCTCACCCCCGGCCCCTCTCCCAGAGGGAGAGGGGTGACTCGCGATTGGCAAATTCGTGTCAGCCTGCACGATTAGCCCCCTCTCCCTTTGGGAGAGGGCTGGGGTGAGGGCAGTCGAGCCCCGCTGGAACTTGCGCCTGGGCACCCACAAAAAAAAGCCCCGACCAAGTCGGGGCTTTCCTTTCGATCACATCAGCGGATCAGTCGATGACCGCACGGCCCTTGGGCAAGGCTTCGGCGCTCGGCAGCGAAGCCAGATAGCGCTGGCCCTTCTCCGCGTCGTACATGCCTTCCCACTTGGCGATGACCAGCACAGCCAGGGCATTGCCGATCACGTTCAGGGCAGTACGGGCCATGTCCATAATGCGGTCGACGCCGGCGATGAAGGCCAGGCCTTCCAGGGGGATGCCGACGCTGCCCAGGGTGGCCAGCAGCACGACGAAGGAAACGCCCGGCACGCCGGCGATGCCCTTGGAGGTGACCATCAGGGTCAGCACCAGCAGGAGCTGCTGGCTGATGCTCAGGTCGATGCCGTAGAGCTGGGCGATGAAGATGGCCGCGATGCTCTGGTACAGGGTCGAACCATCGAGGTTGAAGGAGTAGCCGGTGGGGACCACGAAGCTGCTGATCGCACGCGGTGCGCCGTAGGCTTCCATCTTCTCGATGATGCGCGGCAGTACGGTTTCGGAGCTGGCGGTGGAGTAGGCGAGGATCAGCTCGTCCTTGAAGATGCGCATCAGCTTGATGATGGAGAAGCCGAACAGGCGCGCCACCAGGCCGAGGACCATGAAGGCGAAGAAGGCGATGGCGAAGTACACCAGCACCACCAGCTTGGCCAGCGGCAGCAGGGAGGCGAAGCCGAAGTTGGCCACGGTCACGGCGATCAGGGCGAACACGCCGATGGGGGCGTAGGCCATGATCATGTGGGTGACCTTGAACATGGTCTCGGAAACGCCCTGGAACACCTTCACCACCGGCTCGCGGGTCTCGCTCGGCAGGCTCGACAGGCCAAGGCCGAACATCACCGAGAAGAAGATGATCGGCAGCATCTCGCCCCGGGCCACGGCGGCGAAGATGTTGGAGGGGATCAGGTTCAGCAGGGTCGAGATCAGCGCGTGGTCGTGCTGCACTTCCTGGGCGGTCTGCTGGTACTTGGAGATGTCCACCGTGCCCAGGGTGCTCATGTCGATGCCGGCGCCGGGCTGGAAGAAGTTGGCCAGCAACAGGCCGACGACGATCGCCACCGTGGTGATGATCTCGAAGTAGAGGATGGTCTTCAGACCAATACGCCCCAGCTTCTTCGCGTCGCCCACGCCGGCGATGCCGACGACCAGCGAAGCGATGACGATCGGAATGACGATCATCTTGATCAGGCGGATGAAGATGTCACCGGCCGGTTGCAGGACGTTGGCAATCCACCAGGCCTTCTCGGCACTGAAGTGGTTGAGCAGGGCGCCAATGGCGATACCCAGCACCAGCCCGATGAGAATCTGCCACGCGAGGCTCAGTCTGGCCTTGGTCATAGTCGTCACCCTCTGATTTCTTTTGGAAGTCGGGAGTACGGCACCGTCCGGGATGGCCGAGCGGACCGCAAAAAGGGGCGACATGATTCATAGGGAGCTATCGATCGTCTAATGCCGTAACCGCCTACCCCATGCCGAATCGGCATAGCCAAAACGAGATGGAACCATGGTTCCAGCGCGATCCAACTGACATTTCCGGCATGGGAATTTCCCGCGAAGGGCGGCGGCAAAGTGCGTGCGTGCCATCTAGGCTCACTGGGTCCGGCCCGATCGGGCTGCCCGTCTGTGGATAAATGGAGAGCGGCAATGAAGAAGGTCCTGGTGCTGTATTACTCGATGTACGGTCATATCGAACGCATGGCGGAATCCGTCGCCGAAGGTGCCCGTAGCGTGTCCGGGGTGGAAGTGACCCTCAAGCGCGTGCCGGAAACCATGCCCGAGGATGTAGCCCGCAAAGCCGGCGCCAAGCTGGACCAGGCCGCACCCGTGGCGAGCCCGCAGGAACTGGCGGACTACGATGCGATCCTGTTCGGTACGCCGACGCGCTTTGGCAACATGAGCGCGCAGATGCGCAGCTTTCTCGACCAGACTGGCGGTCTCTGGGTGAAGGGCGCACTGATCGGCAAGATCGGCAGTGTGTTCACCTCCACCGGTACCGGCGGCGGCTCGGAAACCACCATCACCTCGTTCTGGCACACGCTGGCGCATCACGGAATGCTGCTCGCCGGGCTGCCTTACTCCGCACCCGAGCTGAGCGATATCAGTGAGCTGCGAGGCGGCTCGCCCTATGGCGCGGCCACGGTGGCCGGCAGCGACGGCTCGCGCCAGCCCAGCGCCAAGGAGTTGTCCCTGGCGAAATTCCAGGGCGCCCATGTGGCGACATTGGTGAGCAAGATTAAATGAGGGGGATTCTTGTGGGGGCGAATTCATTCGCGAAGGGCAACAGGGTTGCCCCCTGGGAACTTATCGAGCAGTCCTTCGGACTGCATAGCGATTGAAATCGCCCCCACAAAAAGCAGGAAGGCGCGTTCATTCCCGACGAAGAATTCTCTCCGCTGCCCACCGGGAGCTGGAGTAACGCCAGCTCCCGGCAGCAGCTCGCCCGACCCGGCCCGCTGGGTTGCGGAGGCACCCCTTCTGCCCCTGGGTCACGCCGCTCCAGAAGACGCGGAACAACCCGGCCCCTTGGTCAATCGGCCCGTCGCCAGGCCTTGATCCTTCGAGTCCTCAGTACCAGTTCGGATCCGCTTTCAATTGCTCGTCGAGAATGCGTCGGACTTCTTCGTCCGGCTCGCCGAGCCAGCGGTAACTGGCATGTCGACTGGGCGACTTGTCGGATGGCAAGCCGTCCGGCAACTGCACATAGAGTGCCCAGGCGTCTTCCTTGTTCCAGCTGAAGGCAACATAGAGTCGCTGGTTGAAGCAATTGTTGGCTTCACACAGCTCACCCACTAGAAACTTGTCGCCCTCGTCTTCCACCGCCTTCATTGGCGATGCAGTACCTGAAAGGTTCATTACCCATTCGGGCAGCCGGCTTTCGTCTCGCACCAACTCCTGCCAGGCGTCCTGATACTCAGGGTCACTGCCGAGCAGTTCGTTGAGTCGGTGCTGCGCATCCGTGTCGGCGGCCAGCGCTTGAGCGCTGGCCAGCCCCACGAACAAGGCGGCAACCGCCTTGATCGAGTTGTCCATGAAACCTCCTCAAGGGGCTCGCCGGCCCATGATGAAGGACACCACGAACAGCACCAGGAAGACGACGAACAGTATCTTCGCGATGCCCGCGGCGGTCCCGGCAATACCGCCGAAACCAAGCACGGCGGCGACGATTGCGATGACCAGGAAAGTAAGTGCCCAACTCAGCATGGTCTTTCTCCTTTGTGGCTTCGGTGTTGTCTGCGCAATTGCGCAAGGACCACCGGCACGACGCAGGACGCAGCGTCGGTGGGTGTTGCACACCGTTGGCGAACGCTGCGCAACATGGCGATGCAACACAGCGCGGTAGTCAGGGCGAGGACAAGGCTCCACATGGCGATGCCTCCAGATCAGAAGACCCAGCGCGGCTGAGCGCGGGATTCGGTCCACATTGGCTGACTCACTTCATGCAGCGGCCCGTCGGCGCGAATCGGAGCCGCGCGGCTGCTTTGTTCCGCAGCGGGAACCTGTATGGGCGCAGGCTGGACGCCTTCGCGCAGGTGATGCTCGACGAACATGCCTAGCACCACGGCCAATCCGATCAGAAGAACCGTCAACCATCTGGACGACAACCACTGGAAACCTTTCATCCTCGAATCCTCCCTCGGGTGGATTTGTGGCCTCGTGACTCGGATGCATGGCTCGCGCCATCCGCGGCCCTTCGAAAACCTTCACCCATTCAATGGGTTATTTCAGCGTCCCGAGGACTCTTGCAGGCACTTTGCACGGTCCGGCTCTGCTCCTCGGGCAAATTGCATGCTGATAAAAGGCCCGGAACCTCCCTGTTCCAGGCAGAGTCCTCCTGAAGGGTGCACGGGTCACAAGAGGTAAAAAGGCCAATGCATCTTCAGGTATCGGGACTATCGCAAGGGCTGTGCCAGCCTCATCCAGGAAGAGATTCTCTTGCTAATCAACCTGTTAGCGTTTCAACCCGGGCGTCCTACACTTGCATGCTGCAATGCCTGTAGGAAAAACACGTGCAACTTGCACGACAATTCTTGGACTAACTTTCTATGACTCGGAAATGGAGCGAGAGCATGGAACAGGTAACCGAGAACCAAGGACGAATCCTGCTGGTGGATGACGAAGCCGCCATCCTCCGAACCTTTCGTTACTGCCTGGAAGACGAAGGCTATAGCGTCGCCACGGCCACGAATGCAGCGCAGGCGGAGGCGATCCTGCAGCGTCAGGTCTTCGACTTGTGTTTCCTCGACCTGCGCCTGGGCGAGGACAACGGTCTGGACGTCCTGGCCCTCATGCGGGTGCAGGCGCCGTGGATGCGCGTGGTGATCGTCACCGCACATTCGGCGGTCGATACGGCGGTGGATGCGATGCAATCCGGCGCGGCCGACTACCTGGTCAAACCCTGCAGTCCGGACCAGTTGCGCATGGCCGCAGCGAAGCAGCTGGAGCTACGACAGCTGACTGCGCGCCTGGAGGCCCTGGAAGGTGAAGTACGCCGTGCGGGCGACGGATTGTTTTCCCAGAGCCCGGCGATGATGGCCGTGCTGGAAACGGCGCGACAAGTCGCGGCCACCGACGCCAACATTCTCATCCTTGGCGAATCGGGCACGGGCAAGGGCGAACTGGCCCGCGCCATCCATGGCTGGAGCAAGCGCGCGAAGAAGGCCGTCGTCACCATCAATTGCCCTTCCCTTTCCGCCGACCTGATGGAGAGCGAGTTGTTCGGACACAATCGGGGCGCCTTCACCGGTGCCAACGAAAGTACCTTGGGCCGGGTGAGCCAGGCCGATGGCGGGACGCTGTTCCTCGACGAGATCGGTGATTTCCCCCTGAGCCTCCAGCCCAAGCTGCTGCGTTTCATCCAGGACAAGGAGTACGAACGGGTGGGCGACCCGGTGACTCGCCGGGCCGATGTGCGCATCCTCGCGGCCACCAACCTCGATCTGGACGAGATGGTTCGCGAAGGCCGCTTCCGCGAGGACCTGCTCTATCGCATCAACGTGATCGCCCTGAGCCTGCCGCCCCTGCGCGAGCGCCACGAGGACATCCTCGACCTCGCCGAGCGCTTCCTTGCACGCTTCGTCAGCGACTATGTGCGCCCGGCGCGGGCCTTCAGCGATGAAGCGACGGCGGCGCTGCTCAGTTATCGCTGGCCGGGCAACGTGCGCGAACTGCGCAATGTGATCGAGCGCGCCAGCATCATCTGCAACCAGGAGCGGGTCGAGGTCAATCACCTCGGGCTGGGCGACACACCCACCGCCAACTCGCCCCGGGTAGGGGGGCCGCTGAGTCTGGAAGACCTGGAGCGCGCCCATATCGCCGGCGTTCTGGCCAGCAGCGAGACGCTCGACCAGGCCGCCCGCACACTCGGTATCGATGCCTCGACCCTGTATCGCAAACGCAAGCTTTACGGCCTCTGAAGGGGCCGCCGCCATGCGATTGCGCACACGGCTGTTCCTGAGCATTTCAGCGCTGATCACCGTTGCCCTGGTGGGACTGCTGCTGGGCCTGGTGAGCGTGATGCAGATGGCCGGGTCCCAGGAGCGACTGATCAACCAGTCCTTCGCCACCATCGATATCAGCCTGCGGATGCGCCAGCATCTGGGCGACCAGATGGTCAACCTGATGGGCAAGGATCTGGACCTGCCCGCCTTGCAGACCTCGCAGCAGAAATTCCTCGCCGCGCTGGAAGAGGGCCTGAACTCGACGACGGATGAACAGACCCGCGAGCATTTCCAGCGTATCGCCGAGTCCTACAAGGTCTTCCTGGACGTCGTCCAGCAACCTGCCAGCCTGCGCTGGAGCCTGCTGGACGACAACGATTTCAGTCACTCGCTGGACATCCTGCGCACCAGCATGGTGGAGCTGCAGCGCCATTCGCTGACGATGGTGGGGAAAGCCGAAGGCGCGGCCCGCAGCCGGGCATTGCTGGTCGCAAGCCTGCTCGGAGTGCTGGGCCTGGCGGTGCTTGTGGTGGGTTTCATCACGGCCCAGAGCATGGCCCGCCGTTTCGCCGAACCGATCGACGCGCTGGCCAAGGCAGCCGACCAGGTGGGCAAGGGCGATTTCCGTGTCACCCTGCCCCTGTCGCCAGTTAACGAGGTATCCACCCTGATCCGTCGCTTTGGCGTGATGGCCGACGCGTTGCGCATGTTCAAGGAAACCAATGTCGACAACCTGCTGGCCGAGCAGCAGCGCCTGAACGCGGTCCTCAACAGCATCGACGACGGCTTGCTGATCCTCGATCGCATGGGGCGCATCCAGCACGCCAACCCCGTGGCACAGCGACAGCTTTCGTGGGAGGAGTTCACCCCTGGCCAATCGCTGTCGCGGGCCCTCGGCCGGCCGGAGATGGACGAACTGGCGCAGCGCGTATTGCGTGGCGAAACCCTGGACGAAGCGCCCGAGGACCTGGAAATAAACGCCGACGGCGAGCAACGCCTGCTGAGCTGGCGATTGGTTCCGGTGGCTCTCGACGAAGAACGCCTGCAGGGCGGCGTGATGGTGCTGCGGGATGTGACCGAGGAACGTGCCTTCGAGCGGGTACGCAACGAATTCGTGTTGCGTGCCTCCCATGAGCTGCGCACACCGGTCACCGGCATGCAGATGGCGTTCGGTCTGCTCAACGAGCGCCTGCACTTCGACCCCGATGGCCGCGAGGCGGACTTGCTGAAGACGGTGGACGAGGAGATGCAGCGGCTGGTGCGGCTGATCAACGATCTATTGGACTTTTCCCGCTACCAGAGCGGCGTGCAGGTGCTGGAACGCGTGTCCTGCGACATTCAAGAGCTGCTGGCGGCGCTGCGCCAGCGCTTCGAGCCGCAAGCCAGCGAGCACGGAATCGAGATCGAACTGGACCTGCATGCGCCGCTGCCGCGGATGAATCTCGATCGCCTGCAGATCGAGCGTGTGCTGGACAACCTGGTGGGCAATGCGATCCGCCACAGTCCGAACGGGGGGCATATCCGCCTGCAGGCCCGACGCCATGGCGAACGCGTGCTGGTGAGCGTGGCCGATGATGGCGAGGGCGTGCCCTACAGCCAGCAATCACGAATCTTCGAGCCGTTCGTGCAGGTAGGCCACCGCATGGGCGGGGCCGGCCTCGGGCTGGCGTTGTGCAAGGAGATCGTGCAACTGCATGGCGGGCGCATCGGCCTCTATTCACGCCCTGGCCATGGTGCGCAGTTCTATATGACGTTGCCGGTGTAGGAGCCCGCTCGGAGCCGGCCTGCTTTCATTGTGGGGGCGAATTCATTCGCCAAGGGCGGCGCAGCTGCCCCGTCCGACATTCAGGGGGCAGACCTTCGGCCCGCTTGGCGAATGAATTCGCCCCTACAGAAGAGAAGTCCGTGCAGCAGGTAGATTCGCGGCTCGATACTCAGTGCCGCATCCCATTGAGCACCAGCAGCATGGCGGCGGTCTCGGCGTCGGGCTGCCCATCGAACAGGCGCTGGCGGTATTTCATCTGGAAGGCGGCGATGACATTGCGGGTTTCCTTGTCCAGCACCCCGGTCTGCGGCGTGCTGTAACCCTGGCGAATGAGCTGTTGCTGGAACCAGCCGATCGTGGGCAGGGCCGTGGCGAAGCGCGACTGTTCACGGGCCACCGCACGGGCGTCCGGCCAGGGCAGCAGGCCGGCGTCGGCCAGGCGCTTCCAGGGGAACAGCGGGCCCGGGTCGACCTTGCGCTGGGGCGCGATGTCGCTGTGGCCAATGATGCTGCCCACGGGCAGGTTGTGACGCTGCACGATGTCCTTCAGCAGCAGGATGAGCGCATCGATCTGCTCGTCACCGAAGGGCTGGTAGACGCGCCCGGCCGGCGTATCGCGGTAGCCGTCGTTGACCAGTTCGATGCCGATGGTGCTGGCATTCAACCAGGTACGCCCCTGCCATTCACTCACGCCCGCATGCCAGGCGCGGCGATTCTCATCCACCAGGCGATAGACCTTCGCCGGTCGGTCGCCGACCAGGTAGTGACTGCTGACGCCGTCACGGGTCAGCAGGCGCAGGGAGTTCTCCATGTTGGTGGAGGTGTAGTGCAGCACCACGTACTGCACACGGCTGCTCTGGCTCACGGAGGTGTGGCTGTCATCGATGCTCAGCCCGCCGGCGCAGCCAACGAGCAGGAGCAGGGCGAGGCTCAGGAAAAAGGTTTTCATGGAGTCAGGTGAAGGATGCTTTGTAGGTTGTCGAGCAGCATGTCGACGCTGAGCATGATCAGCAGCATGCCGGTCAGGCGCTCCACGGCCATCAGGCCACGGTCACCGAGGAAGCGCTGCAGGAAGGCAGCCTGCAGCAGGATCAGGGCGGTGCAGGCCCAGGCCAGCAGCACGGCGACATAGAGCTCCCAGAGCGCGCCCTCGTGGGTGTTGCGCAAGGTCATCAATACGGCGAGGGCCGACGGGCCGGCCACTGCCGGAGTCGCCAACGGCACCAGCATCGGCTCGCCGCCGGGCAGGTCGCCGAGCACGCCTTCGGGACGCGGGAAGATCAGGCGCAGTGCAATGATGAACAGGATGATGCCGCCGGCGATGGCGATGGATTCGCGGGAAAGGCCGAGGCCACTGAGGATCTTGTCACCGAAGGTGAGGAACAGCATCAGCAAGCCCAGCGCGAACAACAGCTCGCGCAGCGCCACCCGCAGACGGCGCTCGGGGGCCACACCCTTGAGTGCGGCAATGAAGATGGCGATGTTGCCGAAGGGGTCGGTGACCAGAAAGATCAGGACGGCAATGCCTAGGATTTCCATGGGGGGCTCCCCTCAACCAATGGGCAGAAGTGTAATGGGCGGTTGCGCTGGCGTCTGCGCGCAGTCCCCAGGGCGGGCGGTGAAGCTGTTGCGAAATCTTCCCCGGACACAGGCCCCGGAAGAAAAAGGGCGCGGATTATAGCCGAATGCCACTGCGGTTATCGGACATGGGGCCTACAGGCCGGGATGAACGGCGAGGTGGAATTGGTGGCCGCAGGTAATGTTGTAGATAAGGGAAATCCCCGCCGAGGAAGACCGCCATGCGCCGCGCGCTGCTCTGGTTCAAGCAGGATCTCAGGCTCGATGACCACCCGGCGCTCCAGGCCGCGCTCCAGGCAGACCGTCTGCTGCCGCTGTACGTCTTCGACCCCGCGCTGCTCCGTCCCTCGCCTTTGGGCCCGCGCCGTCTGGGGGTGCATCGCGCGCGCTTCCTCCTGGAAAGCCTGGCAGCCCTGGATTCCGGCTTGCGTCAGCATGGCTCGCGGCTCCTGGTGGTGCAGGGCCATGCGGAACTGGTGATTCCCACCCTGGTGGACCACCTGGGTCTGGACGAAGTGCTCACCCTGGATGAAATGGCGCCCTTCGAACTCGATGAGATGCGCCGCGTCCGTCATGCCCTGGGCGTGCCGTTCACCGCGCTGCCGGGGAACAATCTGCTGCGCGAAGAAGAACTGCCGCGGCCACTGATCGAGCTGCCTTCGGTCTTCAATAAATTCCGCGACCTGATGGATGAGCGCCTCTACGTCTTCCAGCCGCGCCCCATTCCGCACACGTTGCCGCCGTTGCCCAGCGGCGCCTTGAGCCTGATGGAACCGCTGCCGACGCTGTCCCGCCTGGGGTTGGGCGAGCCGCTGGGGACGCCGGCCACCGCATTCCCTTTCGCCGGTGGCGAGCCTGCCGCGCAAGCGCGGCTGCGCGACTATCTCTGGGAATCCCGTGGTGTGCACCAGTATCAGGAAACCCGCAACGGCATGATCGGCAGCGAATACTCATCCAAGCTGTCGCCCTGGCTGGCCAATGGCAGTCTGTCGCCACGCCGGGTTGCCGCCGAGTTGCACCGCCTGGAAGCGCAGCATGGCCGCAGTGAATCGACCCAGCAGTTATGGATGGAACTGCTCTGGCGCGAATTCTTCCACTGGACGCTGCTGCGCTTCGGCAGTGCCCTGTTCCGCTCGGACGGGCTGAAAGCCACCGCCCGGGCGCCGAGCAATCTCGACGAGCGCTACCTGCGCTGGTGCAACGGCCGCACCGGCATGCCGCTGGTGGACGCCAACATGCGCGAGCTGATGATGACCGGCTGGATGTCCAGCCGTGGCCGGCAGGTGGTGGCGGCTTACCTGGTCAACGACCTGGAGCAGGACTGGCGCTACGGTGCGGCCTGGTTCGAAGAGCACCTGCTGGATTACGACCCGGCGAGCAACTGGGGCAACTGGGCCTACCTCGCCGGCGTGGCCAGCGACCCGCGTCGCGCGCGGGCCTTCAATGCACTGCGCCAGGCCCGGCAGTACGACCCGGATGCCGCCTACGTCAGTCTCTGGCTACCCGAACTGCGCGGCCTGCCGATCGAGCAGCGGCACACGCCGTTCATGCTCAGCGAGCCGCAGTTCGCCGGGCTGGATTACCCGCGCCTGGAGCATATTCCGGAAAACTGGAAGCCCTACATCTCGAGCGCCGCCTGAGGGGCTCAACCCGGTTGCGGCAGTCCCAGCGGGCCGGGCTCACTGCTTCCTGCCAATGGCTTCGGCAGGGACAGCTCGATGCGGTTGCGCCCCTGGTGCTTGGCTCGGTAAAGCGCCTCGTCCGCGCGCTGGAAGGCGACGTCGCTCGGCTCACCGGGCAGCAATGATGTCAGGCCGGCCGAGAGGGTGATGGACACCCGTTCGCCCTTGAAGTGGAAGGGACAGGCCTCGATGGCCACGCGCAAGCTTTCCATCAGCTGCTCGCCGCCATCCACAGGGGTAGCAGGCAGCAGCAGGACGAACTCCTCGCCGCCAAAGCGGGCGATGAAGTCGGTCTTGCGCAGGCGCCGATGGAGTTCGCCGGCGATGATCTTCAGCACCTTGTCGCCGGCCAGGTGGCCAAAGCCATCGTTGATGCGTTTGAAGTGGTCGATGTCGATCACCGCCAGCAACAGGTCGCCACCGTAGCGCTGCTGCCGCGCCAGTTCGATTTCCAGGCGTTCGTTCCAGGCCGCGCGGTTGGGCAGCCCGGTGAGCGGGTCCTGCAGGGCCTTCTGGCGCTGTACCTCAAGGTTGTCCTGAAAGGTCTTGGCCTCTTCTTCCATGGCCGCCACCCGCGTCATCAGCGCCTGCAGTCGCTCGCCGACCTCGTGCTCGCGGGTCGAACGCTGCTGCTGGTAGCGGTTCATGGTGTCGAGCAGGCCGTCCAGGCGCTGTTCCAGGCTCTGCTTGAGGTGGGTGAGGTCCGTGGCGTCCTGCACGCTGGCCTGCAAGCCGCTGACCTGCTCGCGCAGTTGGTCGTCGAGGGCTCGGGCGCTGTCCAGTGACTCGGAATAACCTTCGTGTGCCGCGCTCAGGTGCTCAAGGAACAGCGCCAGGCGCTGGTTGAGCTGTTTCAGGTAGCCGGCGAATTCGCGGTGGCCGCTGTCGGTCACCGCCAGCACGAGCACAGCCAAATCATCCAGAACCGGCACCAGTTCATACCAGTTCAGTCCACCTTCCAGCCGTTGGCGCAGGGCCGCCGCCTGTGGCTGGTGATGTTCCGGAAGGTCCAGTTCGTCCAGCAGTGAACGCAGGCTGTCAGCGACATGGGGGGCGATGGCGCTGTAGCCCGGCTCGGGCAGGCTGGGGAGCGCGTACTCGGGGTTACCGTCGCCGGTGAGAATGGACGCGGAGAGCGGCAAGCTGTCCAGACCGCTGCTACGGACGGGGACGAGGGCGGCGACTGCCTGCACGGACTCAACGGGCGCAACGGCCGCCGGGGCAAGCACGGGATCGATGGAGGTCGCCGGTATCCGCGCTTCGACCTCAGGCTCGCTTCCAGCTTCAATGGCCGGAGCCGACACTGGCGCCCGACGCTGTTCCACTTCGGGCGTCGCGGCCTCTGCTTCGGCTACTGGTGCATCCTCGCGATTGCTGCCGAAAAGCCGCTGCAGCAGACCGGGCTTGGCAACCGACGCGTCTTCATTGGATAGCGCTTCCAACGCCTGCCCCTGAAGCATCCCGAGTTCGGCAAGCAGGGCCGGCAGTTCGCGGGACTGGCGCGCGCGCTCATCGATGCGCCTGGAGAACTGTTTGATTCCCTTGCGCACCTCACGCGGCAGATCGAGTGCGAGCAGGCGGCCGGCGATCGCGGTGAGGGCGTTGACGTTCTGTTCAACGCGTTGCTGACGACGCTGCTCGGAGTCCAGTACCGCCTTTTCCAGGCGCGGGATCAGCGCCGAAAGGCCGGCGTCCATCTGATCGCTACGGATAATTTCCCGCAGTTCCTGCATGCACTGGTCAACCGCCTTGTCGGAGCCCTCGGCGGCCAGGGAGCTGCGCACCAGGCCACGACGCAGCAGGTCGAGGCGGGCATCCCAACGCTTCTCGAGCTTCTCCTGCTGTTCGAGGTTTTCCAGGTATTTGGCTTTCCAACGCTGGGCGTCGTCGCTCATGCAGGGGTTCCGCGCTAGTTGTTGCTGAGGGCCAGGGGCAGATCGGCCCGCAGTTCAGCGGGCAGGCGAATGTCCACCGCCACGGGCAGATGGTCGGAGATGGGTTGGCTGAGCACCGCCACGCGCTCGAGGGTCAGGCTGGGGCTGAGCAGGATATGGTCGAGACAGCGTTGCGGCCGCCAGCTGGGGAATGTCGCCTCGACCTGGGGCGCCAGCAGACCGAGGTCGCGCAGGGGCGAGTTCTGCAGCAGGTCGTTGGCGTGGGTGTTCATGTCGCCCATCAGCACCAGATGGCGAAAGCCGCTGACGCGCTCGCGGATGTAGGCCAGCTGGCGAGTACGGGTACGGGCCCCGAGGGACAGGTGCATCATCACCACGGCGAGGGCATTGCTGCCCGAACCGAAGCGCAACAGGATCGCGCCGCGGCCGGGAGGGCCGGGCAGGGGATGGTCTTCCAGCAGACTGGGCTGCAAGCGGCTGAGCAGGCCGTTGCTGTGCTGGGCGATGCGCCCGAGGTTGCGGTTGAGCTGCTGATACCAGTAAGGGAAGGCACCGAGCTGGGCGAGGTGTTCGACCTGATTGATGTAGCCGGAGCGGAGGCTGCCGCCATCGACCTCCTGCAGGGCGACCAGATCGTAGTCGCCCAACAGGTCGCCAATGCGCTGGAGGTTTCCGGCGCGGCCCGTGTGCGGCAGCAGATGCTGCCAGCCACGGGTCAGGTAATGGCGGTAACGCTCGGTGCTGATGCCGACCTGGATGTTGAAACTGAGCAGGCGCAGGCGACCGTCGGCGGGTAACCCGCCCCTGTCGCAGTGAGGGTTGACCCGTGCATCGCAGGGGCCTGCCTCCCGCTCACCCACCCAGCGTCGCAGCATCGGGCGAATGCGCCGCTTACTTCGCGGCGCGCTCCTTCTCGATCAGATGCTCGGCGACCTTGAGGGTCTGCTCCGGGCCGCCCGAGGAGCTGATGTCGAAGCGGTATTTGCCGTTGACCACCAGGGTCGGTACGCCAGTGATCTGGTAGGCCATGGCGAGCTTCTTGGCTTTCTCCATCTGGCCTTTGACCGCGAAGGAGTTATAGGCCTTGAGGAAGGCGTCCTTGTCCACGCCCTGGCCAGCCAGGAACTCAGCCATCTCCTCCGGGGTAGCGAGCTTCTTGCCTTCCTTGTGGATGGCATCGAACACGGCCTTGTGGACCTGTTGCTCGACTTTCATGCTTTCGAGGGTGATGAACAGCTGGCCGTGGACATTCCACAGGCCGCCGAACATGGCGGGGATGCGCACGAAGTTGACATCTTCCGGCAGTTTTTCGGCCCAGGGATTGAGGGTCGGTTCGAACTGGTAGCAGTGCGGGCAGCCGTACCAGAACAGCTCCACCACTTCGATCTTGCCGGGAACCGACACCGGAACCGGGCTGTTCAGTTCGACATACTGCTTGCCAGCCTCGATGTCGTCAGCCTGGACGGCGCTCATGCCCAGCAGGCTTGCGCCAGCAAGAACGGCGGAAAGAATCAGGTTACGCATGCTTCACTCCTTGAGGGGTAATAGGGCCGCGAAGGCCATGTTTCGACCTGCGGCGACACAGCGGGTTCCGGCCATTGTAGCGGCCCGAAGAACGAAAAAGGGTGGCCTAAGCCACCCTCTTTCAGATTCCAGACAACGGGTCTCAGTGCAGACCCTGGATGTAGCTGGATACCGCTTCGATGTCCTTGTTGCTCAGCTTGGCAGCGATGCCACGCATGATCATGCTGTCGCCATCGTTGGTGCGGTTGCCTTCGCGGAAATCGGTCAGCTGCTTGGCCACGTACTGGGCATGCTGGCCGCCCAGGTGCGGGAAGCCGGCAGCGGCGTTGCCGGAGCCGTCGGGAGCGTGGCAGCCGGTGCAGGCAGGCATGCCCTGATCCAGCTTGCCGCCGCGGAAGAGCGCTTCACCACGGGCGACGACTTTAGGATCGGCTGCGCCGACGCTGCCCTTCTGGCTGGAGAAGTAGGCGGCGATGTCAGCCAGGTCCTGATCGCTGAGGTTGTTCAGCAGGCCGGTCATTTCCAGCACGGTACGGTTACCGGCCTTGATGTCCTTCATCTGCTTGAGCAGGTAGCGCTCGCCCTGGCCAGCCAGTTTCGGGAAGTTCGGGGCGGCGCTGTTGCCGTCCGGGCCATGGCAGGCACCACATACTGCGGCCTTGGCCTGACCAGCCTTGGCGTCGCCAGCGGCGTGGGCCATGCCGGTGATGCCCAGGGTCAACAGCAGACTCACGATTACTTTGTTCATCAGCTAATCCAACTACGGCTAAAGGGTAAAGGTGTTATGCGCCGGGCTACTTTTATTGGCTCATCCATTGGATGACGGCCTTGTAGTCCTCGGCACTGCAATCCATGCACAGGCCTTTCGGCGGCATGGCGTTCAAACCATTGGTGACGCTCTGCACCAGAGTGTCCATGCCCTTGGCCAGACGTGGTTCCCAGGCAGCCTTGTCGCCCTTTTTCGGCGCCATCGGCAGCTGACCAGTATGACAGGCGCCACAGGCCCGGTTGAAAACCGCTTCCGGATCCTGTGCCGCTTGCGCGACGAAGGACAGCGCCGCAAGGCTAGCAGCGAGCAGTACTTTCTTCATGATCAACCTCATCGGGGGGCTTCGCCGCGCATTCTGTCGTGCGTCGGTCATGCCGTGGACACTCTAGACCCTGGGGATAAAGCGCACACTAAATCTGCGGCATTATATACTGGCGATGCATAAACGGAAACGAAACCGCCCTATGCGACACCGCGTCGCACCCCTGGATTCCCAATGTCATCGAAGAACCCGATTCTCGGCCTGTGCCAACAAGCCCGCTTTCTCATCAGTGCCGCCAAGGTCGACCAGTGCCCGCCGGATAGCGGTCTGGAAGTGGCCTTTGCCGGGCGTTCCAACGCCGGCAAGTCCAGTGCGCTGAACACCCTGACCCACGCCAGCCTGGCGCGCACCTCGAAAACCCCGGGTCGCACCCAGCTGCTGAACTTCTTCTCGCTGGATGAAGAACGTCGCCTGGTGGACCTGCCCGGCTACGGCTACGCCAAGGTGCCGATCCCCCTCAAGCAACACTGGCAGCATCACCTGGAGGCCTACCTCAGCAGCCGCGAAAGTCTCGCCGGGCTGATCCTGATGATGGACATCCGCCACCCGCTGACCGACTTCGACCGCCTGATGCTGGATTGGTCCAGCGCGGGCAACATGCCCCTGCACATCCTGCTGACCAAGGCCGACAAGCTGGCGTTCGGCGCAGCGAAGAACGCCCTGCTGAAGGTGCGCCAGGAAATCCGCAAGGGTTGGGGTGAAGGTGTGAGCATCCAGCTGTTCTCCGCGCCCAAGCGCCAGGGCATCGAAGAAGCCCACGCCGTGCTCGCTCACTGGCTGCAGCTCGACCTGCAGGAAGACGAGGCCGAAGCCTGATTTGCGGGCAAAAAAAACCCCGGACTTCGTATGGGGAGGGGGAAGTTCGGGGTCTAAGTCTGAACCGCTAGGGCGGGGTTCAGATATCTGCCAACACTAAACACAGCAAAAGGAGCATCGAAAGGCTTCACCAGCCATTCATGTTTGTGACTGCCCTGATTCGCAGAAAGTTCAGACTTTTTTCAAAAACACTTTGCTATCAAAAAGAACTGTTTATTCGATCAGGAAATAAGCATCTGTTTCACTGCTGATACAGATCCCCGTCCCGAAGGCGCACTCAGTGCGCCTCATCCCAGTTGTCACCTACGCCCACTTCCACTACCAGCGGCACGTCCAGCTCGGCGGCCCCGCTCATGAGCGGACGAATCTGTTCGCTTACCTGCGCCACCAGGTCCTCGCGCACTTCCAGCACCAGTTCGTCGTGAACCTGCAGGATGACGCGAGCGTCCAGGCCGCTTGCCTGCAGCCAATCGTCCACGGCAACCATCGCGCGCTTCATGATGTCCGCCGCGGTGCCCTGCATCGGTGCGTTGATCGCGGTACGCTCGGCGCCCTTGCGCATGGCCTGGTTCTTGGAGTGGATTTCCGGCAAGTACAGGCGACGGCCGAACAGTGTCTCGACGAACCCTTGCTGCGCGGCCTGTTCGCGGGTGCGTTCCATGTAGGCCAACACACCGGGATAACGGGCGAAGTAGCGGTCGATGTAGGCCTGGGCCTCCTTGCGCTCGACGCCGATCTGCTTGGCCAGGCCAAAGGCGCTCATGCCGTAGATCAGGCCGAAGTTGATCGCCTTGGCACTGCGTCTCTGGTTGTTGCTGACTTCTTCCAGCGCGACGCCGAACACCTCGGATGCAGTGGCACGGTGCACGTCGCGATCATGGCGGAAGGCGTCGAGCAGGCCTTCATCCTTGGCCAGGTGGGCCATGATGCGCAGCTCGATCTGCGAGTAGTCCGCCGCCAGCAGCTTGTAGCCCTTGGGCGCGACGAAGGCCTGGCGGATGCGCCGTCCCTCGGCGGTGCGGATCGGGATGTTCTGCAGGTTCGGGTCGGTGGACGACAGGCGCCCGGTAGCCGCCACCGCCTGGTGGTAGGACGTATGAATGCGTCCGGTACGCGGGTTGATCTGTTCTGGCAGCTTGTCGGTGTAGGTGCTCTTGAGTTTGCTCAGGGAGCGGTACTGCATGATCACCTTGGGCAGCTCGTAATCCTGCTCGGCGAGATCGGCAAGCACGTTCTCGGCGGTAGAAGGCTGACCAGTCGCCGTCTTGGCCAGCACTGGCAGGCCGAGCTTTTCATAAAGGATGGCGCCGAGCTGCTTGGGCGAGCCGAGGTTGAATTCCTGTCCGGCAAGCTCATAGGCCTGGCGCTCCAGCGCCACCATCTTCTCGCCCAGCTCCAGGCTCTGCTGGCCCAGCAATTTGCCGTCGACGTAAGCGCCGTTGCGCTCGATCCGCGCCAGCACCGGCACCAGCGGCATCTCGATTTCCTTCAGCACCCTGGCCAGGGACGGGATGGCTTCCAGCTTCTGCCAGAGGGTCTGGTGCAGGCGCAGGGTGACGTCCGCGTCTTCGGCCGAATAGGGGCCGGCCTGTTCGATGGCGATCTGGTCGAAGGTGAGCTGCTTCGCGCCCTTGCCGGCAATGTCCTCAAAGCGGATGGTGCTGTGGCCCAGGTACTTGAGGGCCAGGCTATCCATATCGTGGCGGGTCGCGGTGGAGTCCAGCACATAGGACTCGAGCATGGTGTCGAAGGCGATGCCCTGCACAGCGATGGGGGTGGAGGCATTGGCCAGGACGTTCATGTCGTACTTGGCGTGCTGGCCGACCTTGGCTTTGGCCGGGTCCTCCAGCAGCGGCTTGAGGGCTTTGAGCACGGCATCACGATCGAGCTGCGCGGGCACGCCCATATAGCTGTGGGCGAGCGGCACGTAAGCCGCTTCACCAGCCTCGACCGAGAAGGAAACGCCCACGACCTGCGCCTGTTGCGCGTCGAGGCTGGTGGTTTCGGTGTCGAAGGCGAACAGCGGGGCGGCTTCGAGCTTCTTCATCCAGGCATCGAACTGCGGCTGTTCCAGGACGATCTCATAGCGCTTCTCGGCCGCAGCAGCCGGTGCTTCCTCCAGCGCAAGCTGTTCGCCACCGGACTTGGCAGCCTGGCGCTGAAGATCGTCCAGCCAGGTCTTGAACTCCAGGGTGCGATACAGCTCGGAGAGGGCCTCACGGTCCGGCTCGCCAGGATGCAGGGCGTCGATCTCGACATTCAGTTCGACGTCGCATTTGATGGTGGCGAGCTTGTAGGACAGGTAGGCCATGTCCTTGTGCTCTTCGAGCTTCGCCGGCAGGCCCTTGGCGCCGCGGATCGGCAGCTCGGGTACTTTTTCCAGGCTGGCGTAGAGCACATCGAGGCCGCCACCGACGCCGGTGAGCAGGCCGAGGGCGGTTTTCTCGCCGACGCCGGGCACGCCCGGAATGTTGTCGACCTTGTCCCCCATCAGCGCCAGGTAGTCGATGATGAGTTCAGGACCGACACCGAATTTCTCCTTCACGCCATCCACGTCCAGCGTGCTACCGGTCATGGTGTTGACCAGCGTAATGTGCCCGTCGACCAACTGCGCCATGTCCTTGTCGCCCGTGGAGATCACCACCGGGCGGCCACCCGCCGCGCTCTGCCTGGCCAGGGTGCCGATCACGTCGTCGGCTTCCACGCCTTCCACGCAGAGCAGCGGCAGGCCAAGGGCGCGCACGCTGGCGTGCAGCGGCTCCACCTGCACCCGCAACTCGTCCGGCATCGAGGGTCGATTGGCCTTGTACTCGGCGAACATCTCGTCGCGGAACGTGCCACCTTTGGCGTCGAATACCACCGCGAAGGGGCTGTCCGGATACTGCCGACGCAGGCTCTTGAGCATGTTCAGCACGCCTTTGACCGCGCCCGTGGGCAGGCCGGCTGAGGTGGTCAGCGGCGGCAGGGCATGGAAGGCGCGGTACAGGTAGGAGGATCCGTCCACCAGGACGAGGGGGGCTTGGCTCATGCGTGAATTCAACCTTTATTCACCGGACCCGAAGTAGAATGGACCGATCATTGACGAGAAGGGACAAGGTTACCATGCGCGCACTGAACCGCCTTTTGCTGGCCAGCCTGCTGGCCATCGCTCCAGTCGCCACGTTCGCCGCTGATGAGCCGTCCGCCGAGCCGGACGTCACCATCCGCCAGGAAGGCGACAAGACCATCCAGGAATACCGCGTCAACGGTTTCCTGTACGCCATCAAGGTGACGCCGAAGAACGGCAAGCCGTACTTCCTGGTCCGCGCCGATGGCGAAAGCAATTATGTCCGCTCGGACAACCCCGACATGCTCATCCCCGCGTGGGAAATCTTCAGCTGGTAGCGCCGCACGCAACCCCGTAACAAGGTAGTCCAATGTCCGTATTCACTCCGCTCGAACGTCCGGAACTGGAAGCTTTCCTCGCCCCCTACGGGCTTGGTCGGCTGAAGGATTTCCAGGGCATTGCCGAAGGCTCCGAGAACAGCAACTTCTTCGTCAGTCTGGAGCGGGGTGAATTCGTACTGACCCTGGTGGAGCGTGGCCCCAGCCACGATCTGCCGTTCTTCATCGAGCTGCTCGATGTGCTCCACGAAGCCGACCTGCCGGTCCCTTTCGCCCTGCGCACCGAGGCGGGAGAAGCCCTGCGCGAGCTCGCCGGCAAGCCGGCACTGCTGCAACCGCGCCTGCCGGGCAAGCATGTGCATCAGCCCAACGCCCACCATTGCGCGGAAGTCGGCGCGTTGCTGGCGCGCCTGCACCTCGCAACGCGCGAGCGCGTGCTGGAGCGCAAGAGCGATCGCGGCCTGGACTGGATGCTCAACGAGGGCCCGACGCTGGCCCTGCAACTGGACGAAACAGCCCTGCCGCTGCTGCGGGATGCGCTGAAGGAAATCGGCGAAGTGAAGCAGCGCTTCCTCGCCCTTCCACGCGCCAACCTGCATGCCGATCTGTTCAAGGACAATGCGCTGTTCGACGGTACTCACCTGTCCGGGGTGATCGACTTCTACAACGCCTGCTCCGGGCCGATGCTCTACGACCTGGCCATCTGCCTGAACGATTGGTGTTCCGATGCCGATGGCCATCTCGACAAGTCGCTCGCCCGCGCGCTGCTGGCGGCCTATGCGGCCCTACGCCCCTTCACCGCCGCCGAGGCCGAACTCTGGCCGACCGCCCTGCGCATCGCTTGCGTACGCTTCTGGCTCTCGCGCCTGATCGCCGCCAATGCCTTCGCGGGACAGGACGTGCTGATCCACGATCCCAATGTGTTCCAGCTGCGGCTGGCGCAGCGGCAGAAGGTGGAATTGCCGCTGCCGTTCGCGCTCTGAGAGGGGCACCGGTCGTTCGCTTTTCCTGTGGGGGCGAATTCATTCGCGAAGGACAGCGCAGCTGTCCCGACAACCTTCAGGGCAGACCTTCGGCCTGCTTGGCGAATGAATTCGCCCCCACAAGGTTTTTGGCTTACCCACATTTCGAGTGACCGCAGTTGAGGCACGTCGCACAGCCATCCATCTGCACTACCGCCTGCGTGCTGCACTTGCCGCACAGCTGGGCACCGGCGGGGAAACCCTCTCCGGGTTCGGCCGTGGACGTCCCCAGGCTAGCCTCGTAGGCAGCGCGCTTCTCGGCGAGGTAGAGCATGTGCTCCTCATCCAGCTTCTGGCCCTCCATCAACCCGATGGCCACCAGGTGTCGCTCCAGCACGGCGCCGATCTCGGCTACCAGTGACGGCATGTAGACGCCGCCACGCTTGAGATAACCGCCGCGCGGATCGAACACCGCCTTCAGTTCTTCCACCAGGAAGGTGCAATCGCCTCCCTTGCGAAACACCGCCGACATGATGCGGGTAAGAGCGACGATCCACTGGAAGTGCTCCATGCCCTTGGAGTTGATGAAGATCTCGAAGGGCCGACGCTGCTCGAAGGCGGTGCCCGGGTTGAGCACGATGTCGTTGATGGTCACGTAGAGCGCGTGCTCGAACAGCGGCGACTTGATCTTGTAAGTCGCGCCGACCAACGTTTCCGGACGCTGCAGTGTCTCGTCCATCTGCACCACGGCGGCCGCTTCCTCGGCAGCCTTGCGGGCCTTCTCCTGGTCCAGGTCGACCAGGCTGAAACCCTTGATCTTCTTCTCGATCTTGATGGTCATGACGGCCTCCAGGCGTTCAGTACCTGCCGTAATAGCCTTCTTTCAGCGCGTCGAAGAGGTTGGCGGCGGTGTGCACCTCGCCGTCGTACTCCACTTCTTCGTTGCCACGCAGTTCCACCAGCGTGCCGTCCTCCAGTTCGAAACGGTAGACGGTCCTCTCCAGGTCCGAGTCCTTCACCAGCACGCCCTGGAAGGCGGCCGGATTGAAGCGGAAGGTCGTGCAGCCCTTGAGTCCCTGGCGCCACGCCTGGAGGTAGATGTCCTTGAAATCTTCGAACCGAAAGTCGGTGGGCACGTTGGCGGTCTTGGAGATGGACGAGTCGATCCATCGCTGCGCCGCCGCCTGCATGTCCACATGCTCCGCCGGGCTGATGTCGTCGGCGCTGACGAAGTAGTCCGGCAGGCGCTGCCCAGGATGATCGGCCTCGGGCCGCGCCTGGGCGTTGACCAACGCGCGGTACGCCAGCAGCTCGTAGCTGCAGACATCGATCTTCTCCTTGGTCTTGCGACCGGGGCGGATCAGGTTGCGCGAATACTGGTGGGCGTAGCTCGGCTCGATGCCGTTCGAGGCGTTGTTGGCCAGGCTCAGGCTGATGGTGCCGGTCGGCGCGATGGAGCTGTGATGGGTGAAGCGCGCGCCCACTTCGGCCAGCTCGGCCACCAGTTCCGGCGCATGCTCGGCGATGCGCTGCATATAGCGGGAATAACGAGCATGCAGGACGCGGCCGGGCACCCGGTCACCGACCTTGTAGCCGTCGTCCACCATCTCCGGTCGTTTGCGCAGCATGGCGGCGGTCACCTCGTAGTCCTGGGTCAGGATCGGCGCCGGACCTTTCTCCCGCGCCAGCTCCAACGCAACCTGCCAACCGGCCAGGGCCATTTCCCGCGTCACTTCCTCGGTGAACACACAGGCCTCGGTACTGCCGTAGCGCAACCGCAGCAGCGCAAGGGCCGAGCCGAGCCCCAGGAACCCCATACCGTGGCGGCGCTTGCCGAGGATTTCCTCGCGCTGGCGAGCAAGCGGCAGGCCGTTCACTTCCACCACGTTATCGAGCATCCGGGTGAATACCCGCACCACCGCGCGGAAGCGCTCCCAATCGAAATGCGCCTCGTCAGTGAACGGGTCCTCGACGAAGGCCGTGAGATTGATCGAGCCGAGCAGGCAGGAGCCATAAGGAGGAAGTGGCTGCTCTCCGCACGGGTTGGTCGCGCGGATCGCCTCGCACCACCAGTTGTTGTTCAGCTCGTTGACCCGGTCGATGAGGATGAAGCCCGGCTCGGCGAAGTCGTAGGTGGACACCATGATCATGTCCCACAAGTGCCGGGCCTGGACGCGCCCGTAGACCTTGCAGGCCACCAGGCCGTCTTCGCGGACGATGTAACCGTCGTGCACAGGCCAGTCGCGCCAGATCACCTGGGTCGGATCGCCGAAGTCCAGCTCGTCCCGTTCCTTGGGGTGAACCGGGTAGAGCAGCGGCCATTCGGTGTCGTTTTCAACGGCGTGCATGAAGGCATCGCTGACCAGCAGGCTGAGGTTGAACTGGCGCAGGCGGCCGTCCTCGCGCTTGGCGCGGATGAACTCGCGTACGTCCGGATGGCAGACATCGAAGGTGCCCATTTGCGCCCCCCGGCGGCCGCCGGCGGAGCTCACGGTGAAGCACATCTTGTCGTAGATATCCATGAAGGACAGCGGCCCGCTGGTCTGTGCGCCGGCACCGGAGACATACGCGCCGCGTGGGCGCAGGGTACTGAATTCGTAACCGATGCCGCAGCCGGCCTTGAGCGTCAAACCGGCTTCATGGACCTTGCCGAGGATGTCGTCCATGGAGTCGAGGATGGTGCCGGAGACGGTGCAATTGATGGTGGATGTGGCTGGCTTGAAGTCCTGGGCGCCGGCGTTAGAGATGATCCGGCCGGCAGGAATAGCACCATTGCGCAGGGCCCAGAGGAATCGCTCGTACCAGTGCTCGCGGGCCGCGGCATCGGCTTCCACCTCGGACAAGGCGCGCGCCACGCGCTGCCAGGTAGCGTCCGGGGTGAGATCGAGGGGCGTGCCGTCCTTGTGCTTGAGACGGTATTTGCTGTCCCAGATATCCTCCGACGCCGCCTGCAAGGCGATGCCGTGATTGCCCTGGACCTGCTTGGGCGTTCCCGTTCTGGCCATCCGCTGCCCTCCTGCGATGAAGAGTCCAGACTAGTCCGACCACGAATGCCGGCCGCTGATTCATATCAAGCGGCCCGCGGCCCCTCTCTCACATTAGCAGTCCGTGCGGAATGCCCTTGTAGCGTGGGCTTCAGCCCACCGGAGGGAAAGGCGAGCAATGCTCAGAGCGCCTCCAGGCACCCCGCCAGGCCATCGCCCAGGTTCTGCAGCAGGGTCTCGTAGCCATCGGCAGCCACCGGCGCATTCATACCCAGGGCATCCAGCTCAGCCATGCGCACCGAGAGTCCAGCGGTCAGCGTGTCGGCGAGGCGCGGGCGCACCGGTGGTTCGCTGAACACACAGCTCGGACCGGCTTTCTGCAGGCGCTCGCGCATGGCTGCGACATGGCGGGCACCGGGCTGTACTTCACTGGCGACGCTGAAGACGCCCGCATGGCGCAGGCCATAGGCAGCCTCGAAGTAGTCGAAGGCTTCGTGGAAGACGAAGAACGGCTTGTCGGCGACCTTGGCCATGCGCGCCTTGAGGCGGGCATCGAGCTGGTCGAGGCGATCGCCGAAGGCTTTCAGGTTGGCCTGGTAGCGGGCGGCATTGGCCGGGTCGGCCGCAGCGAGGTCCGCTGCCATGCGCGCGGCGATCACCCGGGCGTTGGCCGGCAGCAACCAGAGATGAGCGTCGATGGAGCCCGGGCGATGATCATGGTCGTGCTCGTGTTCGTCGTGCTCACCTTCGTGCTCGTCGTGCAGCGCCTCGAAATGGCGCAGGGTCAGGCCCGGCTCACCTTGCAGTGCCACGCTGGGCTTGTCACGGCCCTGCAGCACGCGGGGCAGGAAGCCTTCCAGGTCGGGGCCGACCCAGTAAAACAGGTCCGCCTCGCGTACCCGGCGCACATCGGACGGGCGCAAGGCGTACTGGTGTGGCGAAGCGCCCGGAGGCAGCAGCACATCCGGCTGGCCCGCGCCGTCCTGCACCGCGGCAGCGATCAGTTGCAGCGGCTTGATGCTGGTCAAAAGGCGCACATCGGCCTGCGCCGACAGGGCACAAGCGCTGAGGAACACGGAGACGAATAGACGGAACACGGCACAGACTCGGCGGGAAAAGAGTTATAGAATAACGTCTCTTTCACCGGACGTCGCCGCCGCCATGCTCAAGCCGATCAGCGCAAAAGCCCCCCTGGCCTGCCGCCCCCACGACCATTCCCACTGCGTGTCCAACGCCCTGGCCGAAGCTGACGCCATCTGCAGCCGCCACGGCCTGCGCCTGACCGCACTGCGCAAGCGTGTGCTGGAACTGGTCTGGCAGAGCCATAAGCCGCTGGGCGCCTACGACATCCTCGGCGTACTGACGGAAGAAGACGGTCGCCGCGCGGCGCCACCCACCGTTTACCGCGCCCTGGACTTCCTCCTGGACAACGGCCTGGTGCACCGTATCGCCTCGCTCAACGCCTTCGTCGGCTGCAACCACCCGGGCGAGTCTCACCAGGGTCAGTTCCTCATCTGCCGCAATTGCCAGACGGCCATCGAGCTGGAGCAGTCGAGCATCAGCCAGGCCATCGTCGACAGCGCCAAATCGGTCGGCTTCGTCGTTGAAGGCCAGACCGTCGAAGTCGTCGGTCTCTGTGCCAGCTGCCAGGTGGCTGCATGAGCGACGTTCTGATCCGCCTCGACAAGATCGGTGTCGACTTCGCGGGCCAGCCAGTCCTGCAGGACGTGCATCTGGCCGTGAAGGCCGGAGAGATTGTCACCCTGATCGGCCCCAACGGCGCCGGCAAGACCACCCTGGTGCGCACGGTGCTCGGCCTGCTCAAGCCGGACAAGGGCGAGGTCTGGCGCAAGCCGCGCCTGCATATCGGCTACATGCCGCAGAAGCTCCAGGTGGATGCGACCCTGCCGCTCACCGTGCTGCGTTTCCTGCGCCTGGTGCCCGGTGTCGACCGCAAGGCCGCACTTGGCGCGCTGGATGAAGTAGGCGCCGCCCAGGTGATCGACAGCCCGCTACAGAACATTTCCGGCGGTGAGTTGCAGCGTGTGCTGCTGGCCCGCGCCCTGCTGCGCGAGCCCGAGCTACTGGTGCTGGACGAGCCGGTGCAGGGCGTCGATGTCGCCGGCCAGGCCGAGCTCTACCGCCTGATCAGCCGCCTGCGCGACCGCCATGGCTGCGGCGTGCTGATGGTCTCCCACGACCTTCACCTGGTGATGAGCGCCACCGACCAGGTGGTCTGCCTGAACCGCCACGTCTGCTGCTCCGGCCACCCGGAGCAGGTCAGCGGGGACCCCGCGTTCGTCGAGCTGTTCGGCCAGGACGCCAAGAGCCTCGCGGTCTATCACCACCACCACGACCATGCCCATGACTTGCATGGCGAAGTGGTGAAGCAACCTTTCCCAAGCGGCACCCGTTTCACTCCTGTCCACCAGCACGGCCCCGACTGCAACCATGGCTGATTTCCTGCTCAACGCGCTGCTCGCCGGCCTCGCCCTCGCCCTGGTGGCGGGTCCACTCGGGTCCTTCGTGGTCTGGCGGCGCATGGCCTACTTTGGCGACACCCTGTCCCACGCCGCGCTGCTCGGCGTGGCCCTCGGCCTGATGATGGACGTCAGCCCCACCCTGGCGGTGACGGTCGGCTGCGTATTGCTCGCCGTGCTGCTGGTGACCTTGCAACAACGCCAGCCGCTGGCCTCGGACACGCTGCTGGGCATCCTCGCCCACAGCACGCTGTCCCTGGGCCTGGTGGTGCTGAGCTTCATGAGCGAGGTGCGCATCGACTTGATGGCCTACCTCTTCGGCGACCTGCTGGCGGTGAGCCGCACGGACCTCGCCTGGATTCTCGGTGGCAGTGCGCTGGTGCTGCTGGTGCTGATCCCGATGTGGCGACCGCTGCTGGCAATCACCGTGCACGAGGAACTGGCGCGGGTGGAAGGCCTGCCGGTCGCGGCCATCCGCCTCGCCCTGATGCTGCTGATCGCCATCGTCATCGCCGTCGCCATGAAGATCGTCGGCGTGCTGCTGATCACTTCGCTGCTGATCATTCCGGCCGCTGCCGCCCAGCGCCATGCGCGCAGCCCCGAACAGATGGCCCTGGGCGCCAGCCTGCTGGGACTAGTGGCGGTCTGTGCAGGCCTGGCGTTGTCCTGGTTCAAGGACACCCCGGCCGGCCCGTCCATCGTTGTCTCCGCCGCCAGCCTGTTCCTCTTCAGCTTTGCCCTGCCGCGACGCGCCTGAGGTCTGCGAGCACCAGGGAGGCGGCCTTCTCCGCAATCATCAGGGTCGGTGAGCAGGTGTTGCCGGAGACGATTTCCGGCATCACCGAGGCGTCGGCAATGCGCAACCCCGGAATGCCGTGCACCTTCAGCTCGGCATCCACCACAGCTTCCCGATCCTGCCCCATGCGGCAGGTGCCCACCGGGTGGAAGATGGTGGTGCCGATATGGCCCGCCGCCTCATGCAACTCCTCTTCGCTCTGCAGCGCCGGGCCTGGCAGGTATTCCTCCGGCCGATAGCGCGCCAACGCGGGCGCAGCGGCGATGCGCCGAGTCAGGCGAATGGCATCGGCGGCGACCCGTAGGTCCTCGGCATCACTCAGGTAGTGGGGTTGGATCAGGGGCGGCGCCCGGTGATCGACGGAACGAATATCCACCCGGCCGCGACTCTGCGGGCGCAAGTTGCACACCGAGGCGGTGAACGCCGGGAAGGGATGCAGCGGTTCACCGAAGCGCTCCAGCGACAGCGGCTGCACGTGGTATTCGAGGTTCGCCCTGGCCTGCTCGGGACCTGAACGCACGAAGGCACCCAGCTGGCTCGGCGCCATGGCCAGCGGACCGCTGCGCGTGGCGAGATAACGCAGTCCCATGCCCAGCTTGCCGCGCAGGCTGCCGGCGAGCTGGTTGAGGGTCGGCACCCCGAACACCTTGAAGATCAGGCGCAATTGCAGATGGTCCTGGAGGTTGCCGCCCACCCCGGCCAATTCGTGACGCACGCCGATGCCCAGCCGCTCCAGCAACGGCCGCGGACCTATTCCCGAGCGTTGCAGCAACATGGGCGACCCCACGGCGCCGGCACTGAGGATCACTTCGCGGCGAGCGCGGAACTCCTGCTGCAGGCCTTCCCAGCGTCCGATCACACCCACCGCACGGCCCTGTTCCAGCAGTAGACGGTCCACTTCCACGCCCGTGCGTACGGTCAGGTTCGGCCGGTGCAGCACCGGGCGCAGGAAGCCCTTGGAGGCATTCCAGCGCACGCCGTTGCGCTGGTTCACCTGGAAATAGCCGCAGCCCTGGTTGTCGCCGGTGTTGAAGTCGTCCACCGGCGCGATCCCGCATTCGCCAGCGGCCAGCCGGAAGGCGTCGAGGATTTCCCAGGACAGGCGCTGGCGTTCGACCCGCCACTCGCCGGCATCGTTATGGAATTCGCTGGAACCGCCAAAATGGCTTTCGCTCCTGAGGAACAGGGGCAACACGTCCTTCCAGCTCCAGCCCGCATTGCCGAGCCTCTCCCAGCGATCGTAGTCGGCAGCCTGGCCGCGCATGTAAATCATCCCGTTGATCGAGGAGCTGCCGCCCAGCACCCGCCCGCGCGGGTAACCCAGGCTGCGACCATGCAGGCCGGGCTCCGCCTCGGTGCGGTAGCACCAGTCGGTGCGCGGGTTGCCGATGCAATAGAGGTAGCCGACAGGAATGTGAATCCAGGGATGGTTGTCACGACCGCCTGCCTCCAGCAGCAGAACCCGCACCCGTGGGTCGGCCGAAAGCCGGTTGGCCAGCAGGCAACCGGCGGGGCCGGCACCGACGATGAGGTAATCGAATTCCGGGTGGGCAGCGTGCATGGCAGTCCTCGCCGTTCTTGTCGTCATGACTGGCCATAGTGCAGCAGCCGCGCAATGAACTGGAGCCTGGAAAGCACTTCCATGGCCGATTGGATGCCTCCAGAAATGCCATCCTCGCGGCCGATTTGCCCCTACTTTTTGTCCTGAACGGTGCTGCCGTGTAGAATCGCGCGTTTTTTGAGCAACCAGAGACCTGCCGGAATGAAGCTGTTCGCTACTCGTTGCCTGCCTGTTGTCGCCTTTTCCCTGCTGTTGGCCGCCTGCCAGACTGCCCAGCAAGTGGCCGACGTGCCAACGGACGCACTCGTAAGCAGCTTCCAGCACCTCGATCGAGACCTCGCCGAAGGCAAGCTCACCGAAGCGGAGGCCCGCCTCGAGGCGCTCGAGACCAGCGCAGCCGGCGACACCCGACTGGAGCAGTACCAGCGCCAGCTCGCCGACGCCTGGCTGCAGCGCGGCCAGACCGCCTTGCAGGAAGGCGACCTGGACAACGCCGCCAAGGCCCTCAGCCATGCCCGTAGCCTGATGCCGCAGGCACCGGCCCTGACCACCGGCCTGGACGGCGCCATCGACAAGGCCCGTGAAGACGCCGAAGCCCGCGCCGAGCAGGCCCGTCGTGCCAGCGAGGCCGCAGTCGCCAAGGAAAACGCCGCGCGCCTGGAACAGGCCCGTCGGCTGCGCGAAGCTGCCGAGCGCCAAGCTGCCGCCATCCAGGCGAACACCACGCTGCCCAACGCCCCCGCGGCAGAAAAGCCCGTCGTCCAGGCCGCCAAACCGCTGCGCGCCCTGACGCCGCTGGTGGAAATGCCCCAACTCGACCGTGACGACAACGAGAACCTGCGCCGCCTGCTGGATGGCGTGGCCGCCGATATCGTCGCCCACGATTGCGCCGTACAAATCCAGGTGCGCGAGGCCAAGGACTATCCCTGGGTCGCCGCCCTGCTGTCGGCTCGGGTGAAAAAGCTCGATCCCGGCTTCAAGGCGCAGTACAGCCAGGCCCTGAAACCCGACCAGGTGCCGCGCCTGGTGCTCAGCCCCCGCCACTGAACGCGCCCGGCTGCCGGCGACTAGACTGGACGAAGTCCATCTGTCGCTTATTCCCCATTGCTATAGCCATAGGTCCACAAAGATTTTCTGTGCCTATGTGCCAGCAGGTAAACTTGCCGGTTTTTAGCCGATCCGGCTAACGACGAACCCACAAGGTTTCCGCAGTGATCGAATTCCATAACGTCCACAAGGCGTACCGCGTCGAAGGCCGCGAAATCCCGGCCCTGCAGCCGACCGACCTCGCCATCCAGAGCGGCGAAGTGTTCGGCCTGATCGGCCATTCGGGCGCCGGCAAGAGCACCCTGCTGCGCCTGATCAACCGCCTTGAAGAACCCACCGGCGGTCGCATCGTCATCGACGGCGAAGACATCACCGCCCTGGACAGCGAAGGCCTGCGCCGTTTCCGTCAGCGCGTCGGGATGATTTTCCAGCACTTCAACCTGCTGGCATCCAAGACCGTTGCTGAAAACGTCGGATTACCGCTGAAGCTGGCCGGTGAGTTGTCCCGCGCAGAGATCGATCGCCGCGTCGCCGAACTGCTGTCCCGCGTCGGCCTCAGCGACCACGCCCGCAAGTACCCGGCGCAACTTTCCGGCGGCCAGAAGCAGCGCGTCGGTATCGCCCGCGCTCTCGCCACCCAGCCGAAGATCCTGCTCTGCGACGAGGCCACCAGCGCCCTCGACCCGCAGACCACGGCCTCGGTGTTGCAACTGCTGGCCGAGATCAACCGCGAACTGAAGCTCACCATCGTCCTCATCACCCACGAGATGGATGTGATTCGCCGGGTCTGCGACCGCGTGGCGGTCATGGACGGTGGTGTGATCGTCGAGCAGGGCGCGGTGGCCGATGTGTTCCTGCACCCGCAGCACACCACCACCCAGCGTTTCGTGCTAGAAGACGAGCAGGTGGACGAAGGCGAACAGCATGACGACTTCGCCCACGTCAGCGGCCGCATCCTGCGCCTGACCTTCCGTGGCGAGGCAACCTACGCCCCGCTGCTGGGCACTGTCGCGCGCCAGACTGGCGTCGACTACAGCATCCTTGCCGGCCGCATCGACCGTATCAAGGACACCCCCTACGGCCAGCTGACCCTGGCCCTGACCGGCGGCGACATCGACGCCGCGCTTGGCTGCTTCCGCGCGGCGGACGTGCACCTGGAGATCCTGCGCTGATGGAAGCCTTGCTCGCCAATATCGACTGGTACGAAATCTGGCTCGCCACCCTCGACACCTTCCTGATGCTGGGTGGCTCGCTGCTATTCACCGTGCTGCTGGGCCTGCCGCTGGGCGTGCTGCTGTTCCTCACCGGCCCGCGCCAGCTGTTCGAGCAGAAGACCGTTTACGGCTTGCTGTCGCTGCTGGTGAACGTGCTGCGCTCGCTGCCCTTCATCATCCTGCTGATCGTGATGATCCCCTTCACCGTGTTCATCACCGGCACCTCCCTGGGTGTCGCCGGCGCCATCCCGCCGCTGGTGGTAGGTGCCACGCCATTCTTCGCGCGCCTGGTGGAAACCGCCCTGCGTGAAGTGGACCGCGGCATCCTCGAAGCCACCCAGGCCATGGGCGCCACCACTCGCCAGATCATCTGGAACGCCCTGCTGCCGGAAGCGCGGCCGGGCATCTTCGCCGCCATCACCGTCACCGCCATCACCCTGGTGTCCTACACCGCCATGGCGGGCGTGGTGGGTGCGGGCGGCCTCGGCGACCTGGCCATCCGCTTCGGCTACCAGCGCTTCCAGACCGACGTGATGGTGGTCACCGTGGTCCTGCTGCTGGTGCTCGTCCAAATCCTGCAAACCGTCGGCGACAAGCTGGTGGTGCACTTCTCCCGTAAATGACCTGGCGCCGGCCAGACGCCGGCCCGATGACTTCCCACAAGGAGCCGCTCATGAAGAAACTGCTGGTGGCGTTCGCCGCCCTGACCGCCCTCTCCGCCCAGGCCGACACCCTGAAAGTCGCCGCTACCCCGGTGCCCCACGCGGAAATCCTCGAGTTCATCAAGCCGCAACTGGCGAAGGAAGGCGTGGACCTGCAGGTGAAAGTCTTCACCGACTACGTACAGCCCAACGTGCAGGTTGCCGAAGGCCGTCTGGACGCCAACTTCTTCCAGCACCAGCCCTACCTGGACGAGTTCAACAAGGCCCGTCAGACCAAGGTGAAGCTGGTGTCTGTCACCGGCGTGCACGTCGAGCCCTTTGGCGCGTACTCCAGCAAGGTGAAATCCCTGGCCGAGCTGCCTGAAGGCGCCCAGGTGGTCATCCCCAACGACGCCACCAACGGCGGCCGCGCCCTGCTGCTGCTGGACAAGGCCGGTGTGATCAAGCTGAAGGACAACACCAGCATCACCGCCACCCCGAAGGACATCGTCGAGAACCCGAAGGGCATCAAGGTGCGTGAACTGGAAGCCGCCACCCTGCCGCGCGTGCTGAATCAGGTGGACCTGGCGCTGATCAACACCAACTACGCGCTGGAAGCCAAGCTGAACCCCACCAAGGACGCCCTGGTGATCGAAGGCAGCGACTCGCCCTACGTGAACATCCTCGTTGCCCGTGAGGACAACAAGACCAGCGCCGACATGCAGAAACTGGCCAAGGCCCTGAACAGCCCCGAAGTGAAGAAATTCATCGCGGAGAAGTACAAGGGCGCCGTGGTTCCGGCGTTCTGATCGCTTCGTGCTGAATGAAAAAGCCCGCTCAATGAGCGGGCTTTTTTGTGGGTGCTGTACCGAGATACGTCGCAAGTTCCGTAGGTTGGTCCGAGCCTGCGAGGCCCAACAATGCAGTGTCGGACCTCGCGCGTTGGGCTTCGCTGCGCTCTGACGGAACGCCGCCCGCACCAACCTACAAGAGCCCTCAGCTCTTCGGCGTCACCAGCCCCGGCAGCTGCTCCTTGAGCTTCTGGTTGTTCAGCGGTGAACGGATGAAGCCGCGCTGGGTACCGTCCGGGCCGAGGACCACCAGGTTGCCGCTGTGGTCGACGGTGTAGTTTTCCTTGCTGGTGTCAGCCGGGATGAACGGGATGCTCACGGCGTTGGCCAGCTTCTGCAGGGTGGGCAGGTCGCTGGTGATGCCGACGAAGCTCGGATCGAAATAACCCAGGTACTGCTTGATCTGCTGCGGCGTGTCGCGGTTCGGGTCAACACTGACGAAGACGAAACGCAGGTTGTTCTGCGCCTCCTGCGGCAGCAGGCCCTTGAGTTCACGCATCTGTGCCAGGGTAGTGGGGCAGATGTCCGGGCAGAAGGTGTAGCCGAAGAACACCAGGCTCCATTTGTCCTTGAACTGGTCTACCGCGACCTTCGCACCGTTCTGGTCGACCATTTCCAGGGTCGGCAGGGTGCGGCTTTGCGGCAGCAGCACGATGCCCGCGTCGAGCAGTTTGGTCGGGTCGGCCTGGGCCTGGCTGGTCAGGACCCGGTGCACGGTGAGACCGAGCACCACCGCCACGAGGGCAACGAGGACGAAGACGGTTTTCTGGATTCTGGTCATAGGTTCAGCATCAGGTAGTGGTCCACCAGCAGGGCGATGAACAGCAGGAAGAGGTAGGCGATAGAGTACTTGAAGGTCTTGATCGCCGCGTGCGGTCTGCTGTCACGGTACAGCACCCAGGCCCACTGCAGGAAGCGCGCGCCCAGTGCCACCGCGCAGACCAGATAGAGCACGCCGCTCATGTGGATGGCATAGGGCAGCAGGCTGACCGCGAACATCACCAGCGTATAGAGCAGGATGTGCACCTTGGTGTAGTGCTCGCCGTGGGTCACCGGCAGCATCGGGATGTCGGCCTTGGCGTATTCCTCCTTGCGGTGGATGGCCAGCGCCCAGAAGTGCGGCGGCGTCCAGGCGAAGATGATCAGCACCAGCAGCAACGGCTCGGCGGTGAGATGGCCGGTGACGGCGACCCAGCCCAGCAGCGGCGGCGCGGCGCCGGCCAGACCGCCGATGACGATGTTCTGCGGCGTGGCACGTTTGAGGAAGCCGGTGTAGAGCACCGCGTAACCCACCAGCGAGGCCAGGGTCAGCCAGGCAGTCAGTTCGTTGGTAAAGGCCAGCAGCAGGGCCTGCCCGAGCACCGCGAGGACGAAAGCGAATGCCAGCGCCGCAGTCGGCGAGACGCGGCCGTTGACCACGGGACGCTTCAGGGTGCGCGCCATGATCGAGTCGATGCGCCGATCCACCACATGGTTGACCGCCGCCGCCGCACCGGCACAGAGACCGATACCGATGTTGCCGAACAGCAGCACCGTCCAGGGCACCCCGGCGCGGGTGGCGAGGAACATGCCGACCAGGGAAGTGATGAGCATCAGCACCACCACCTTGGGTTTGGTCAGTTCCAGGTAGTCGCGCCAGCTGGCACGGGCCTGGCTGTGTCCTTGGCTGAGCAGAGTGGCCATGGCGTGTACTCCTTATTTGCTGGGCGAAGTGATTACTGTAGGAGCGAGCTCTGCTCGCGATTCCCCAGCAATCCCGCGTTCGCGAGCAGAGCTCGCTCCTACCGAAAGGGCTGAAGCGCGCACCCGGTAATTGGTGGTGACCAGCACCAGCAGCAGCAGGGCGCCGCCACCGTTGTGGGCCACCGCCACCGGCAGCGGCAGGTGGAAGATCACGTTGCTGATGCCCAGCCCCACTTGCAGGCACAGCGCGGCCAGCAGCAGTCCCGCAAGACGCGGCAGGCCGGCGCCGCGCAACTGCCAGGCGAGGACCAGCAGTACCAGGGTCACGGCCAGGGCGCCGAGGCGATGGGTCATATGGATGGCGGTGCGGGCGTCGCTGTCCAGTTGCCCACCCAGGTAGTTCGGGCCGATGTGCTGGGTCAGGTGGAAGCCGTTGGCGAAGTCCATCGCCGGCCACCACTGCCCGTGGCAGGTGGGCAGGTCGACGCAGGCCACGGCCGCGTAGTTGGAGCTGACCCAGCCTCCCAGGGCGATCTGTCCGATGACCAGCGCCAGCCCCAGCACTGCCAGGCGTCGCAACCGCGCCGGCAGCTGGAGAGCCGGAAAGGCGTTGGACAACCGCAGGCTGAGCAGCAGCAACAGGGACAGCGTGGTGAAGCCGCCCAGCAGGTGCGCGGTGACCACCTGGGGCCAGAGTTGCAGGGTCACCGTCCACATGCCGAATGCGGCCTGGGCGATTACCACGCCCACGAGCAGCAGCGGCAGTTTCAGGGGCTGGCCGTCACGTCCGCGCAGGCGCACGGCATGGATCGCCAGACCGAGGATCACCAGGCCGAGGGTGCCGGCAAAGTAGCGGTGGACCATCTCGTTCCAGCCTTTCTCGGCCTCCACCGGTGCGTGGGGGAAGTTGGCTTCGGCGTGGGCCAGTTGGGTCTCGGACTGCGGCACGCTGATGAAGCCGTAACAACCCGGCCAGTCCGGGCAGCCGAGGCCGGCATGGGTCAGACGGGTGTAGGCGCCCAGCAGCACCACCACCACTGCCAGCAGGGTGGCGAACAGGGCGAGGCGGAATCCGGGCCGGTTCTTGTACTTATCCACAGCAGCCGCTCCTCACCTTTCCGGAGAAAGGGGTCGTTCAACCGATATTGGAAAGCTTCAGCAGGTGACGCAGGTCGTTGAGGATCTTCTTGCCCTTCGTGGTGCCGTCGTAGCGCAGCACGAGGTTACCGTGGGGGTCGACTATCCACAGCTGGGCTCCGCCGAGGTTCTCGGTGGCCTTGGTGTAGGTGCTCGGATCGAGGCCGTAGCGCTTCAGGCGCGGATACTCCTGGCTGAGCTTTTCCGCATACTCAGCCGACACCCCGGTAACGGCCAGGGCGTGGCTGGCGCGACCGGCATCACGCCCGAGACCGATGTGAATCTGCCGTGCGACGAACACCATCTGCTGGCAGTCCTGCTGGCAGCCGGCAGGCGCAGTGACCAGCAGTTGCCAGGTTTCCCCTGGCGCCGCGTCCTGCACACCCAGGTCACTGAGGGTCTGGCCATTGCCGATGAGAGTGCCGTGATAGCTGCGCCCCTCCGGCACCCAGAAGCTGAACTTGTACATGGCCGTGGCCAACAGCATCGGGCCGATCACCACCATCAGGATCAGCAGCAGCTGGATGCGTCCACGACGTCGTGGCGGCAGGGTCTCAGGCATGGCGAGTGCTGGGTTCATTGTTGTTCTCCCGTCCTTTGCGCAATCCGAAGTAGATGAACAGGCCGAGCAGAGCGGCCGCCAGGGCGAACCATTGCACGGCGTAGCCAAGGTGTTTTTCCGGGCCCATGGCGACCACTGGCCAATCGCTGCGATAGGCCGCCGGGCTTTCCTCCAGGCGCAGCTCAAGGGGTACGCCATTGCGGCCCAGGTGTTTCCAGAGCGCGCCGGCATCCACCTGGTTGACCAGTTGAGGCCAGCCGCTCGCTTCCAGATGCTTGAGTTCGAATGCCGCTCCCGGCGGCACATAAGCCCAGGCGGTCAATTCCTGGGCACCGTCCGGGGTGCTGAAGGTCGGCGCGACCCGGCGATCCGGCCAGGGCAGCCAGCCACGGTTGACCAGCAGCCACTGGCCACTGGCGTTGTCCTGGAAGGGTTGCAGCAACTCGACGCCGGCCTTTCCGTCGCGGATGCGGCTGTCCAGCAGCAGGCTGTGTGCGGCGTCGAAATGGCCCTGCAGACGCACCCGCAAGTAGGCGGGGTCGGCACTGGCGAGAAGCGCATCGAGGGTGGTTGGGGCGGCGATGCGGCGGGCCTCGGCGGCAGCCAGCAGCTGGCGTTTTTCGTCTGCACGGGAAAGCTGCCAGAAGCCCAGGCCGATGAGCACCGGCAGCAGCGCGAGCACCACCAGGGTAGGCGCCAGGCCAGGCCGGAAGCCACTCATGAGCGTCGTCCGTGACGCTGAACAGGGCTGGCTATACTGCACAACATCCCCCTTCCCCCGGAGTCACGCATGCTCAAAGCTGCGATCGTCCTCATGTTGCTTGCCACGATGGTCAGCCTGTTCAGCGGCCTTTTCTTCCTGGTCAAGGACGAAGGACGCAGCTCCCGCGTGGTCAATGCGCTAACGGTTCGTGTAATCCTGACCGCCATCACCCTGGCGCTCATTGCCTGGGGTTTTTACAGCGGCCAGTTCGTTTCTCAAGTCACCTGGTAAGCCGCAAGCCCCCGCTTGCGGCCGCCTTCCTCACAACACGTAGACGAAGGTGAACAGGCCGATCCAGACCACGTCCACAAAGTGCCAGTACCAAGCCGCCGCCTCGAAGCCGAAGTGATGCTCGGGATCGAAGTGGCCGCGCAGGATGCGCACCAGCATCACCGTCAGGATCAGCGCCCCCATGGTCACGTGGGCACCGTGGAAGCCCGTGAGCATGAAGAAGGTGGCGCCGTAGATGCCCGAGCCAAGAGTCAGCCCCAGTTCCTTGTAGGCGTGGATGTACTCCTCGGCCTGGAAGCCCAGGAAGGTCACCCCCAACAGGATGGTCAGCGCCAACCACAGCTTGAGCGGGCCGCGCTTGTTCTTGCGCAGTGCGTGGTGAGCGAAGGTCACGGTGAAGCTCGAGGTCACCAGCAGCAGGGTGTTGATCAGCGGCAGGTGCCACGGGTCGATCACCGCCTTGGGCGGCGGGAACAGCTTGGAATCCGGGTTGTTCAGCAGCGGCCAGGCGTACTCGAAGTTCGGCCAGAGCATGTTGGCGACGCCCTTGGCGCCTTCCCCGCCGAGCCAGGGGCCGGCGAAGTGGCGGATGTAGAACAGGGCGCCGAAGAACGCGGCGAAGAACATCACCTCGGAGAAGATGAACCAACTCATGCCCCAGCGGAAGGAGCGGTCCATCTGCGGGCTGTAGAGTCCGCCGCGACTTTCTCGGATCACATTGCCGAACCAGCCGAACAGCATGTAGGCCAGGATCAGCCCACCGACGAAGAAGATGATCGGGCCGTTTGAATCCGGCCGCGCCGCCTTGAGGTCGTTGAACCAAGTGCCCAGGCCGTAGACCGTGGTCAGCAGGCCGATGGTGGCAATGATCGGCCACTTGCTCTGGGCCGGGACGTAATACTGCTCGTGACTAGCCATCGTTGTTGTTCTCCTTATCGTCCCGTCAGCCGTCATTCCTGGCGACTGGTGGCTTGCGGGCGGTGATATCGAACAGCGTGTAAGCGAGGGTCAGGTGATGCACATCGGCCGGCAGGTCGCGATCGACGATGAAGCGCACCGGCATCTCGATGCGCTGGCCGGGCTGCAGTACCTGCTGGGTGAAACAGAAGCATTCGGTCTTGTGGAAGAACGCCGCCGCCTTGGACGGCGCCACGCTGGGAATGGCCTGGGCCGTCATCGGCTTGTCGGTGGGGTTGTAGGCAATGAACAGCATCTCGTTGCTCGCCCCCGGATGCACCACCAGATCGTCCGCCTTGGGACGGAACTCCCAGCTCATCCCGGCAGCGTTGGTGGCGAGGAACTGCACTCGCACCTGACGCTGCTGGTCTTCGTTCTGGGCGCCCTCGTAGGCCGACCCGGTGGTCTTGCCGTTGATGCCGAACGCCTGGCACATCACGTCATAGATCGGCACCAGGGCGAAACCGAAGCCGAACATCGCCACCACCAGCACCAGGAGGCGCAGGATCAGGCGGCGAGTGCTCAGTTCCCCGCTCATCTCACTTCACTTCCGGCGGCGTGGAGAAGGTGTGGTAGGGCGCCGGCGACGGCACGGTCCACTCCAGCCCTTCGGCGCCGTCCCAAGGCTTGGCCGGAGCCTTCTTGCCGCCCCGGATGCACTTGATGACGATGAACAGGAAGAGGAACTGGGTTGCCCCGAAGCTGAACGCACCGATGGACGAGATCATGTTGAAGTCGGCGAACTGCAGGTTGTAGTCCGGAATCCGCCGCGGCATGCCCGCCAGCCCCACGAAGTGCATGGGGAAGAACGCCATGTTCATGCCGATGAAGCTCAGCCAGAAGTGCAGCTTGCCGAGGGTTTCGTCGTACATGTGGCCAGTCCACTTCGGCAGCCAGTAATAGGCCGAGGCGAAGATGCCGAAGATGGCGCCGGGCACCAGCACGTAGTGGAAGTGAGCCACCACGAAGTAGGTGTCGTGATACTGGAAGTCCGCCGGTGCGATGGCCAGCATCAGCCCGGAGAAGCCGCCGATGGTGAACAGGATGACGAAGGCCACGGCGAACAGCATGGGCGTCTCGAAGGTCAGCGAGCCTTCCCACATGGTGCTCACCCAGTTGAACACCTTCACCCCGGTGGGCACGGCGATCAGCATGGTGGCGAACATGAAGAACAGCTCACCGGTCAGCGGGATGCCCACGGTGAACATGTGGTGCGCCCAGACGATGAAGGACAAGAAGGCGATCGACGCCGTGGCGTAGACCATCGAGGTGTAGCCAAACAGCGGCTTGCGGCTGAAGGCCGGGATGATCGAGCTGACCGCGCCGAAGGCGGGCAGGATCATGATGTACACCTCGGGATGGCCGAAGAACCAGAACACGTGCTGGAACAGCACCGGGTCACCGCCACCGGCGGCGCTGAAGAAGCTGGTGCCGAAGTGGATGTCCATCAGCATCATGGTCACGCAGCCAGCCAGTACCGGCATCACCGCGATCAGCAGGAAAGCGGTGATCAGCCAGGTCCAGACGAACAGCGGCATCTTCATCAGGGTCATGCCAGGGGCACGCAGGTTGAGGATGGTGGCGATCACGTTGATCGCCCCCATGATCGAGCTGATGCCCATCAGGTGGATGGCGAAGATGAAGTAGGTGACGCTCTCCGGCGCGTACGTGGTCGATAGCGGCGCGTAGAAGGTCCAGCCGAAGTTCGGTCCGCCACCAGCGGTGAACAGGGTGCTGACCAGCAGGCCGAAGGCGGCCGGCAGCAACCAGAAGCTGAAGTTGTTCATGCGCGGCAGGGCCATGTCCGGCGCGCCGATCATCAGCGGAATCATCCAGTTGGCCAGGCCGACGAAGGCCGGCATCACAGCACCGAACACCATGATCAGGCCGTGCATGGTGGTCATCTGGTTGAAGAATTCCGGCTGCACGATCTGCAGGCCCGGCTGGAACAGCTCGGCGCGAATCACCATCGCCATCGAGCCGCCCAGCAGGAACGCGGCGAAGCTGAACCACAGGTACATCGTGCCGATGTCCTTGTGGTTGGTGGTCAGCACCCAGCGCATCAGGCCCTTGGCCGGACCGTGGTGGTGATCATGCCCGGCATGATCGTGGTCGATCACTGCACTCATGTCAGTCTCCATATAGGCCGGTGTCTTCTTCATTGGCTTTCCGCCTGTTTCAGAGCCAGCACTTCCTTGGGCGTCACCATGTCGCCCTTGTTGTTGCCCCAGGCGTTGCGCTCGTAGGTGATGACGGCGGCGATATCGACTTCGGAGAGCTGCTTGCCGAAGGCGGCCATGGAGGTACCCGGCTTGCCGTGGAAGACGATGTTCAGGTGGTCTTCCTTCGGCCCGGTGGCGATCTTCGAGCCCTTGAGCGCCGGGAACATGGGCGGCATGCCCTGACCTTCAGGCTGGTGACAGGCTGCGCAGGTGGTGTGGTAGACCTTGTCGCCCCGCGCAACCAGTTCGTCCAGGGTCCATTCCTTGTCGGTCAGTTCCTTGAGCTTGGCGGTCTCTTCCTTGCGCGCGGCCAGCCACTTGGCGAAGTCTTCCTGGGACTTGGCCTCGACCACGATGGGCATGAAGCCGTGATCCTTGCCGCACAGCTCGGTGCACTGGCCACGGTAGAGGCCGGGCTTCTCGATGCGGGTCCAGGATTCGTTGACGAAGCCGGGAATCGCATCCTTCTTCACCGCCAGCGCCGGCACCCACCAGGAGTGGATCACGTCGGCGGCGGTGATCAGGAAGCGCACCTTGGTGCCGACCGGCACCACCAGCGGCTGGTCGACTTCCAGCAGGTAGTGCTCATCCTTCGGCGCCTTGTTGTGGATCTGGTCGGCAGGCGTGGCCAGGTTGCTGAAGAACTCGACGTCCTGGCCCAGGTACTTGTAATGCCACTTCCACTGGTAGCCGGTGATCTGTACATCCAGCCCGGACTCGGACGTGTCATAGATGTCGATCAGCGTCTTGGTTGCCGGCACCGCCATCAGCACGAGGATGACGAAGGGCACAACGGTCCAGAGGATTTCCACCGTGGTGCTCTCGTGGAAATGCGCTGGCTGCTGACCGGTGGAGCGGCGGTGGATGATCATCGACCAGAACATGGCACCGAAGACCAGTACGCCGATGACGACGCAGATCCAGAAGATGGTCATGTGCAGATCGAAAACGGTGCGGCTGACCTCGGTAGCACCGGGCGCCATATTGACTGTCCAGGCAGCCTCCGCCTGGCTGAGAACAGACAGCAGCAGGAGTCCCATCCAGACTCGTGGATGTCGCATCATTGCGGGTTCCCCTTCTCGTTCTTGTTATCCCGCCGGCTGGGCCAACGGCTTGGGGACGGCTGTCCGGACTACCACACTCAGACCGCCGACCTCGGCACGCAGGTGCACAGTCGGGTTCCATCAGGTAATGCCTTTCGAGTCGGAGTATAGACAGGGACTTCGGCTGCGCAACGCGCTGGAGAAAATGGCTGAAGGCGCGTAAGCCTTGTCCTAAACGCCACGGCTGGCGCGGGCCTTCAGCGGATGGCAAAGTGCTTTTATAGCGAGCCCGAATAACTGTTAAGCGATTATGACAATCCGGTCTTAGCAGTTTCTCAGGGCAAGCTAAGGTCTTGTCTTCACCTTCACCACGCCATGTCCTTTTCAGGAGCAGTCATGAACACCGCCGCACTGCGCGAAGTCATTCAGCGCGCCCTTGAGAACGAAGCTGCCTCGACGCAACTCAGCCAGATCCTAGAAACCCAGATCGCCAGCCTTCACCCCGCCATCCGCCTGCCAGAAGAAGACGCCCAGGGCGTGCTCGCCCGCTTCATCGCTGCCTATGTGGAACAGGTTCCCGATGTACTGGACGCCGCCGCCACCGTCGCCCGCGAAGCCGGTATCGAGTCCCGCATCAAGCCGGTCCTCAAGGTCGCGGAACAGTTCTTCCTGCAACCTCCTGCCCTGATGGCGGGCCACGATGGCCTGGAAGGCCTGCTCGACGAGGCCTACCTGGCCCATCGCCTGGTGGAGGAAGTCAACGACCGCTACATCGTCCATTTCGGCCAGCCGCTGATCCCGCTGGATACCACCGTGGCCAACCTGATCGCCCATCAACTGATCGGCGAACCTTTCGCCAACCAGTTGGACGAAGCCGTGCACCATGCCGTGGACGGCCTGCTGGACGAGGACGTGTTCAGCCAACCCTCGGCACAGGCCTATCGCCAGCAACTGCACGACCCCAAGGTGGAGGAAGCCTGGAAACGCTGGCCGTGCATGTCCGAGCAACTGGGCGTCGGGCTGGAGCTCAACCTGGGCCAGCGCGCGGCGAGCTGAGGAAAACCCGGAAATGAAAAAGGGCTGCACCAGCAGCCCTTTTTTCTGTCACTCCGACAGGTAGCGCGGCCTCGGCGTGGCCATCGGCAGAGGACCATCGCCGATAGGACGGAAGCGACCTTGCTCGGCGTCGTAGGCCTTGATCACCGACGTCTCGATGTCATAGACCCAGCCATGGATGAACAGCTGGCCGCTGGCCAGGCGCGCTGCCACCGATGGGTGCGTGCGGAGGTGGTCGAGCTGGGCCACCACGTTCTCTTCGGTGAGCACTTCCAGGGTCTCGTGGTTGGCGCAGCCACAGTTCTCCTGCACCACGATCTTCGCCACCTCGGCATGGCGCAGCCAGGCTTTTACCGTCGGCATGCGTTCCAGGGTCTGCGGGTCCAGCACCGCCTTCATGGCGCCGCAGTCGGAGTGGCCGCAGATGATGATGTGGTGCACGCCGAGGGCCATCACCGCGAATTCGATGGCGGTGGAGACGCCGCCGTTCATCTGGCCATAGGGCGGCACGACGTTGCCGACGTTACGGGTAACGAACAGGTCGCCCGGCGAGCTCTGGGTGATCAGCTCTGGAACGATGCGCGAGTCGGCGCAGGTGATGAACATGGCGCGGGGTTTCTGTTCATGGGCGAGCTTCTTGAACAGTTCTTCCTGTTGCGGGAAGACCTCATCGCGGAAGCGCTGGAAGCCCTCGACTATGGTCCGCAGGGCTTCTTCGGCGCTTTCACTGCCCAGCTTGTCGTGCTCGTTGCTCATGCTGCCAACCTCGGTCATCGTAGGAATTGTCTTTTATGCCGCCCATTATCCACTGATTGTCGGCATTTGAATTCCTACAGGACTGTTGTTACCGCCCACCGAGTCACACCTCAAAGTAACGCCATTTGTCCCCCGGGCGGGCAAAAGCGTGAACAGTCCAGTTCGTAGTCGCGCCGGCGATTGAGTCCGAGCTTGCGAATGGCCACGGCGAAACGCTGCGCCAGCAGTTCAGCGAAGGGGCCCTCACCCTTGAAACGGTGGCCAAAACGGCTGTCGTAGATTTCCCCGCCACGGCACTGGCGGATGATGCTCATCACATGGGCGGCGCGCTGCGGGTAGTACGCCTCCAGCCATTCCTCGAACAGCGGTCCCACCTCCCTGGGCAGGCGCAGCAGCATGTAGTTCGCCTGCCGCGCCCCGGCATCGCGAGCCGCTTCCAGCAAGCTCTCCAGCTCCATGTCGTTGATCATCGGGATCATCGGCGAACAGAGCACACCCACCGGAATTCGGTTCTCGCTCAACACGCGGATAGCGCGCAGGCGTGCCGACGGCGCTGCGGCGCGGGGCTCCAGGGTGCGTTTCAGTTCGTCGTCGAGGGTCGTGAGGCTGATCATCACCGCCACCAGGTTCTGCTCCGCCAGCTCGGTGAGCAGGTCGAGGTCGCGCAACACCAGCGAACCCTTGGTGACGATGGTCACCGGGTGGCGGTAGCGCAGCAGCACTTCGAGGGTCTGGCGAGTGAGGCGGTGTTCGCGTTCGATGGGCTGGTAAGGGTCGGTGTTGGAGCCGAGGTTGATCGGCGCGCACTGGTAACCTGGCTTGGAAAGCTGTTGCTCGAGCAGGGCCACGGCGTTGGTCTTGGCGATCAACCGCGTCTCGAAATCCAATCCCGGGGACATGTCCCAATAAGCATGGCTGGGTCGCGCATAGCAGTAGATGCAGCCGTGCTCGCAGCCGCGATAGGGGTTTACCGAACGGTCGAACGGCAGGTCCGGCGACTGGTTGCGGGTGATGATGCTCTTGGCGGTTTCCAGCCGTACCTCGGTCGCGCGGCTGGGCGGGACCTCCTGGAACCAGCCGTCGTCCATGGCCACCGAGGTGGTCGGGGCGAATCGGTTGAAGGGGTTGCAGGCGGTACCACGGCCACGAGGGGGAAGGGGCGCTGGCATGGGAAGCACTCCACTAACTGTATATTCATACAGTATATGGAGAATGGCCCTACGCCTAGCCAGATTCTGCCGGGCGGTTGGCCGTAGGAGCTGGCTTGCCAGCGAATCGCCCTTTTCGCTAGCAAGCTAGCTCCTACAAGGCACCTGGAGACAACGCAGGCTGGTGCCGCATGCGCCTTCCTTGGCCTTCAGATCACTCGCTGGGTTTCTTCAGCTTCGGATTGGGGAAGAACTGCACCCCCTGCACTTTGGGATCGGCCACCTTGGGCTTGGGCTGATTGACGCGGGTACCCAGCTCCTTGGGCACCGACTGGCCCTGGGCATTGAGGGTGTCCGCATAGCCGCAGGCCACGCACTGGCGGTGCGGCACGCCGTCTTCGTCCCACATCTGGATCTTGTCCATTTCGCTGCACGCCGGGCACACGGCACCGGCGATGAAGCGTTTCGGGGTCGTTGTCATGCCGCATCCTCCGACAGGCCGCTATGGCGCAGCAGGGCGTCGATGGACGGCTCGCGGCCACGGAAGTCGACGAACAGCACCATGGGCTCCTGGGAACCACCACGGGCAAGAATGGCATCGCGGAAAGCGCGGCCAGTGGCCGGGTTGAGCACGCCTTCTTCTTCGAAGCGCGAGAAGGCGTCGGCGGACAGCACTTCCGCCCATTTGTAGCTGTAGTAACCGGCTGCATAACCGCCCGCGAAGATGTGCGCGAAGCTGTTGGCGAAACGGTTGAACGCCGGCGGACGCATGACCGCCACTTCGGAGCGGATCGCTTCCAGCGCGTCGAGCACACTGCGGCCGTCGCCGTGGGTGGCGTGCAGCTCGAAGTCGAACAGGGAAAACTCCAGCTGACGCACCATCATCAGGCCGGACTGGAAGTTCTTCGCCGCGAGCATCTTGTCCAGCAGGTCCTGGGGCAGCGGCTCGCCGGACTGGTAGTGACCGGAGATCAGCGCCAGGCCTTCCGGTTCCCAGCACCAGTTCTCCATGAACTGGCTGGGCAGCTCCACGGCGTCCCAGGCCACGCCGTTGATGCCGGACGCGCCGGCATGCTCGACGCGGGTCAGCAGGTGGTGCAGGCCGTGGCCGAACTCGTGGAACAGCGTGGTGACTTCGTCGTGGGTCAGCAGCGCCGGCTTGTCGCCCACCGCCGCAGTAGCGACTGGCGGAGTGAAGTTGCAGACCAGGTTGGCCACCGGGCTCACCAGTTCGCCACCGACGTTGCGGCGCTTGTCGCGGGCACCGTCCATCCAGGCACCGCCGCGCTTGTTGGCGCGGGCATAGAGATCGAAGAAGAAGCGGCCGACGTGCTGGCCGTTCTCGCTGATCTCGAACAGGCGCACATCCGGATGCCAGGTGTCGAAGCCGGACAGCTCGCGGATCTCGATGCCGTAGAGCTTCTGCACGATGGCGAACAGGCCCGACAGCACTTTATCGATGGGGAAATAGGCGCGCAGGATTTCCTGGGAAATGCTGTAGCGCTGCTCGCGCAGTTTTTCGCTGAAGTAGCCGACATCCCAGCTCTGCAGGTCCGCCACGCCGCGCTCGGCGGCGAAGGCCTTGAGCTCGTCGAGGTCCTTGGCGGCGAAGGGTTTGCTGCGCTTGGCCAGGTCGCGGAGGAAGCCCAGGACCTGCGGGGTGGACTCGGCCATCTTGGTGGCCAGGCTCAGGTCGCTGAAGTGGGCGAAGCCGAGCAGGTGGGCGAGTTCCTGACGCAGGTCGAGGATCTCGGCCATCACCGGACCGTTGTCGTTCTGCCCGGCATTCGGGCCCTGGTCAGAGGCGCGGGTGCTGTAGGCGGTGTAGACCTCCTGGCGCAGCGCGCGATCGTCGGCGTAGGTCATCACCGCGTAGTAGCTGGGGAATTCCAGGGTGATCAGCCAGCCGTCCAGGCCCTTGGCCTCGGCGGCGTGCTTCATCTGCGCCTTGGCCGAGTCGGTGAGGCCGGCCAGGGCCGCTTCGTCGTGAACCTCTTTGGTCCAGGCCTGGGTGGCGTCCAGCAACTGGTTGGAGAAGCGGCTGCCCAGCTCGGACAGCTTCATCTGGATTTCGCCGTAGCGCTGCTGCTTGTCCGCCGGCAGGTCGATGCCGGACAGGCGGAAATCGCGCAGGGCGTGATCGAGGATGGTCTTCTGCGCCACCTCGTAGCCTGCGGCTTCCGGGCTGGCGGCCAGCGCCTCGTACGCCTCGAACAGCGCGCGGTTCTGGCCGATCTCGGTCCAGTACTCGGAGAGTTTGGGCAGACAGGCTTCATAGGCATTGCGCAACTCGGCGTTGTTGCACACGGCATTCAAGTGGCTGACCGGGCTCCAGGCGCGCCCCAGGCGTTCGCCCAGTTCGTCCAGCGCCAGCACCAGGCCTTTCCAGGTGGGGGTGCCATCCTGGCGCGCCAGCAGGTCGGCGATGGCGGCACGGTTGTCGGCGAGGATCTGGTCGACGGCCGGTTCGACATGTTCCGGACGAATGGTGGAGTAGGGCGGCAGGTCGAAGTCCTGCAGGAGGGGATTGCTCAGGGTCACGGCATTCACCTGTATTCGGAAAGGGACGCGGGCTGTCTGCGGAGACGAGACATAACCCGGATGGGAGCCATCTTAATTACAATCGCCGGCTGACGCAGCCTCAGGAAAAGCTATGAACCCGATCAGAACCTATCAGGGCATCACCCCGCAGCTCGGCGAGCGGGCCTTCGTCGACGCTTCCGCCGTGGTCATCGGCGACGTGCACCTCGGTGACGACAGTTCAGTCTGGCCCCTGGTGACCATTCGTGGCGACATGCACCGCATCCGCATCGGCGCGCGCACCAGCGTGCAGGACGGCAGCGTGCTGCACATCACCCACGCCGGCCCCTTCAACCCGGATGGCTATCCGCTGGAAATCGGCGACGACGTGACCATCGGCCACAAGGCGCTGCTGCACGGGTGCAAGGTCGGCAGCCGGGTCCTGATCGGCATGGGCAGCACCGTCATGGACGGCGCGGTGATCGAGGACGACGTGGTGCTCGGCGCCGGCAGCCTGGTGCCGCCCGGCAAGCGCCTGGAGAGCGGCTACCTGTACGTTGGCAGCCCGGTGAAACAGGCCCGGCCGCTCAGCGACAAGGAAAAAGCCTTCTTCACCTACAGCGCGGCGAACTACGTGAAGCTGAAGGACCTGCACATCGCCGAAGGCTACGGGGTCTGACTCGATGCATTACCAGAACATCCTCTTCGACCTCGACGGCACCCTCACCGACCCGCGCGAGGGCATCACCCGCTCGGTGCAATACGCGCTGGCCAAGCTCGATATCCACGAACCGGACCTGGCGAACCTGGAGCACTTCATCGGGCCGCCGCTGCTGCAGTGCTTCATGCAGACCTACAGTCTGACCGAGGCGCGCGCCTGGGATGCGGTGAACCACTACCGCGACCGCTTCAAGGTCACCGGACTCTACGAGAACCGCGTGTTCGACGGCATCGATGCGCTACTCGGACGCCTGCGTGAACAGGGCCGCACCCTGTTCATCGCCACCAGCAAGCCGACCGTGTTCGCCCGCGAGATCGCCCGGCATTTCGGCTTCGACCGGCACTTCAAGCACATCTACGGCAGCGAACTGGACGGCACCCGCACCAACAAGGTGGAGCTGATCGCGCACCTGCTGGAAGAGGAAGGGCTGGTGCGCACCGACACGCTGATGATCGGCGACCGCAAGCACGACCTGATCGGCGCCAGCCGCAATGGCCTGCATGGCGCTGGGGTTGGCTATGGCTTCGGCAGCTGCGAGGAGTTGATGGCGGAAGCGCCGGCCTACTACTTCGCCAGCCTGGATGAGTTGAGCCGGGCGTTTGGTTGAGTGGGACAAGGGCCGAATGATCACTTGTGGGGGCGAATTCATTCGCTAGGGGACGCGCAGCGGCCCATGAGGCGAGCAGGGCAGGCCTTCGGCCTGCTTGGCGATTGAAATCGCCCCCACAGTTACGCGCCTAGGACATCAATTTCCGTTCCGCTGATAGATGATCTTCTTGGTGCCGCCCTCACAGCTCCCGATCACCATGTTCTGGTCCTTCACTTCGGCGTTCGGGACGATTTCCAGGGTATAGGTCGTCACCCCGGCCGCCTGGATCTTCACTTCGATTTCCTGCTTCAGCTCCTCGCAGGGCTTGGTCGCAGCCAGGGCGGTACCTGTCAGCATGCCCAGCATCAGGACTACAGCAATTCTCTTCATCGCTTACTCCATTTCCTTGATGTCCCGGCCGTTGGACTGACGGCCAGCCAGGCAAGTTCTAGCGGTTCGCCATCAGTCTTTCCAGTGCCTGCGTGCGCGCTTCCATGGGTAGTTCGCCCAGTTCACGCGCACGCTGGTAGAACGCCGCCCAGCTTCCACCCGCCTCGCCGAACAACGCCGCGAAGGCCGGCACCCATTGGTCATAGAGGCCAAAAGGCAGCAGCTTGGCATTGTTCATCGGGCCCTCCATCCACGCGTCGTAGCGGTTGTAGCCGCCCCAGTCGCGATCGCGCATGGCACGGTAGTCGCGGCGCATGCGCTCAAACGCATCGGCCTTGGCCAGGCGCATGCGCTCGGCAGGCAGGCCGCTGGCGTAGAGCTGCTCCAGTCGCTCGCGGGTATCCAGCACCAGGCGGGTAAGGGCATCGCGGTGAATGGATGCGTCATCAGCCTCGATCGACAGGCCGCGACTGGCACGCCACTGCTTCAGGCCTTCGCGCTCGACGAAGCTGGCGAAGGATTCGTTGAAGGCAGTGTCTCCCGGGATATAGAGCCGCTGGTGCGCCAGTTCGTGGAAGATCAGCGCGGCGAGACGGTCGTCGTCCCAGCGCAACATGGTGTTGAGCAGTGGGTCGTCGAACCAGCCGAGGGTGGAATAAGCCTCCACGCCGCCCACCCAGGTATCCAGTCCCTGCTGCCTGAGCAGCGCCGCGGCGCCACGGGCGCGCCCCAGCTGGTAGTACCCGCGGTAGGCGACGCAGCCGGCGACGGGGAAGCAGTGGGTCTCGGGTTGCAGCGAGAACTCCGTCGTGGCGAACAGGTTCCAAACCACATAGGGCCGCTGGATATCGGCATAGACGCGGTAGCTGCCGTTGTCCGGCAGCCCCAGCGAGCCACTGGCGAACGTCCGCGCTTCCTGGGTCAGGGCCAGGCGCTGGCGCAGTTCCTGCGATTGCGAGGTGTCGTCGATCAGCGCCTGCACCGGTTGCCGGGCATTCAGCAGCGCCATCTGCCCACGCGCCAGTTGGCTGTAATAGTCGAGGCTGGAACAACCGCTCAGCAGCAAGATGCCCAACAGGGGAACCCAGGGGCTCCGGATGCGGTCAAGCAGTTCGATAAGAAGGGTGGTCGGCATGCCGCGACACTAGCGCATCGGAGCCACCCACCACTACTGGCCTGTTGGAGCCTTCCATGCGCCCTCTGCTACTTTTCCTGCCGCTGCTCAGCCTTGGCGGCTGCGCCATGCTCCTGCCCAGCCACGACCCGAACCAAGCCTGGATTTCCTTGCAGAAGCAGGAAGGCCAGCACATCCAGGCGAGCCGGGTGGATAACGAAACCCTCTCTGACCAACGCTACTTCCAGGTTTCCCCGGGCCGGCACGAACTGGAGGTACGCCTGGAGTTCGAGGTGGGCGGCAAGGACATCGGCCAGGGCAGCTCCGGCTACCGTCGCACCTGCCTGCTGAAGCTGGCCTACAGCGATTTCGCCGCCGGTGAGCGCTACCAGCTCGCAGCCGGTGGCATCGGTTTCCGTCCCTGGGCACGGCTGTATGACGGGCAGAGCCGGGAGGTCGCCAAGGCCAAGGAAAGTCGCTGCGGCGATGTCTGAAAACTCCGACATGGGGTTATGCTGAACGCCTAATCCCCAAGGAGCCTCGCCATGCGCACGCTGTTGGCCCTGATGCTGCTGGCCAGCCTCACCGCCTGTGCCAGCAAGCTGCCCGAGCCCGATCCACGGTTTGCCTGGATCGACATCGTTGCCGACCCCAGCGACACCCTCATGGCCAACCGCCTCGACGACAAGCGCTGGAACGACGGCCGCTACTACCAGGTGATGCCCGGCAGGCATGAGTTGGAGCTGCGCTACCAATTCGAAGTGGGCGGCGCAGGCGGTGGATTCGGCATGAACGCCGAACCCTCGCGCATCACTTGCTACATGGAGCTGCATTACGACGGCTTCGAAGCGGGCAAACGCTACCGGGTCGAAGCCCGCCACGCCGCCAACCAGCCGATGGCCTGGCTCTACGACGCAAACCGCAACGTGCTGGCGCGCCACAAGATATTCCCGCGCTGCGGTCCCTTCTAGACAGAAAGGCGATTCGCCCTGGCGAAGCCGCGCCTTCAGCGGCCTCGCCCATCGGCGTCAATCCCGCAGGCTGGCCAGGATGTCGAACGCCCGCAGCCGATGCTCATGCTGGTAGAGGTCGCAGGTGAAGATCAGCTCATCGGCGTCCGTCTGGTCCAGCAGAACCTGCATTCGCGCGCGGATCTTCTCCGGCCCACCCACCATGGCGAGGGCCAGGAAGCTACCGACGGCTTCCTTCTCATGGGGCAACCAGCGACCGGCCATGGTCTCCACCGGCGGGCGCAGCACCAGGCTTTCGCCACGCATCAGGGCGAGTACCCGCTGATACACGGTGGTCGCGAGGAACTCCGCTTCTTCGTCGGTAGGCGCCGCCACCAGCGGTACGCCGAGCATCACATAGGGCTTGTCGAGCACCGCCGAAGGGCGGAAGTGGTTGCGATAGACGCGAATCGCCTCGTGCATGTAGCGCGGGGCGAAATGCGAGGCGAAGGCATAGGGCAGGCCTTTCTGGCCCGCGAGCTGGGCGCTGAACAGGCTGGAACCGAGCAGCCAGATGGGCACATTGGTATCCACCCCCGGCATGGCGATCACCTTCTGCTCCGGCTGGCGCGGGCCGAGGAGAGCCTCCAGTTCCTCGACGTCCCGTGGGAAGTCGTCGGCGTCGCCGAGACGATCGCGGCGCAGGGCGCGGGCGGTCATATGGTCAGCCCCTGGAGCACGCCCGAGTCCCAGTTCGATGCGACCCGGATAGAGACTGGCGAGGGTGCCGAACTGCTCGGCGACCACCAGCGGCGCATGGTTGGGCAGCATGATGCCGCCGGAACCCAGGCGAATCTGCGAAGTGCCACCCGCGAGATAGGCGAGCAGCACGGCGGTGGCCGAACTGGCAATGCCATCCATGTTGTGGTGCTCGGCCACCCAGAAGCGCGAGAAGCCCAGGCGCTCGACGTGGCGCGCCAGCTCCAGCGAGTTGTGCAAGGCTTGGGTAGCGCCGCCGTGATCACGGACAGGCGCCAGATCGAGAACGGAGAGGGGCAGGTGGGTAAGGGCAGACATGGGCAAGACCTTGGCAGGGGACAGGCGCGAGGCCTTATCCGAGTGAATCAGTAGGTCTTACTCTAGGGATTGGCGTCCAAGGCCGCTAGAAGGCACTTTTCGGTAACCAGGGCACCAGAAGGTAAGGATTGGGCCGGCATGGGTCGCCGGCCCGGGCAATGCGGGGCGATCAATTGCGCTGGTAGACGATCTCCTTGCTGCCACCGTCGCAGGTGCCCACCACCTGTTTACCTGCAGCGGTGCCCTTGTCGACGATTTCCAGGCTGTAGGAAGTAACGCCCTTGGCCTGCAACTTCGCGTCGATTTCGGCCTTGAGCTCCTCACAGGGTTTCACGGCGGCAAAGGCCGAGCCGGCCAGGGTGAACAGGCCCAGGCCCAACAGCAGTTTCTTCATGGATAACGCTCCCTCGTAATGAATGATGGCCTCGCACGAGCCATCCGCTCCCGCCGGGTTCCGAAGGCCAGGGGCGGACGGCCAGAGCCTAACCGATAACGTCTGCAGGAAGATGTGCATCACCTCGCTGTCCCCGCCTCGGGAGCAGTGCGGGACTCAGCTGTCGGTGATGCGGAAACCGATCTTCAGGGTCACCTGGAAGTGCGCCACCTTGCCGTTCTCGATATGCCCCCGGGTGTCCACGACTTCGAACCAGTCCATGTTGCGGATCGTCCTCGACGCTTCGCCGACGGCATTGGTGATCGCGTCGTCGATGCTGGTGCGTGAGGAGCCGACTATCTCGATCTTCTTGTAGGTACGGTGATCAGACATGGTGTATCTCCTGTGCCGGGCACGAGTGGGTTCCCCAGCAAGGCTAGCCAAGTTTGCCGCTATCGGCCCGTCAGCTCCTCACGCAACCACAGGGCCAGCCGCTCGGCACGGCGATCCAGTTGACGTGCCGGCACCCAGAGCGCCAGGCGCGCCGGGGTTTCGACGAAACCCCAGGGCGCCACCAGCCGGCCTGAAGCGAGTTCGTCGGCGACCAGTTGCTGTGGGGCGATGGCCACGCCGAGGCCGGCCACTGCCGCTTCCAGCAAGTAGTAGAGGTGCTCGAAGCCCTGGCCATGACGCAGACGACCCGCGTCCAGCCCCTGGGCCGCCGCCCATTGTGGCCAGGCCTGGGGCCGCGAGACCGTGTGCAACAGGGCTTCGTTGAGCAGCGCCGCCGGTGTGGCCCCGGCAAGTACCTCGTGACCGGAATAGCGTGGGCTCAGCACCGGGCCGATGGATTCCGCCGCCAGCTCGAACACCCGCATGTCCGCCGGCCAGGGGGGCTCGGCGAAGCACAGGGTGGCGTCCACGCCAGGACGGCGCGGGTCCAGTTCGCCTTCGCTGGCCGAGAGTTGCAGGCGCAGTTCGGGGAGCTCGCGGTTGAGCCGGTCCAGCCTGGGAATGAACCAGCGCGCCAACAGGCTGCCCGGGCAGCCGAGTACAAACGGCGCGTCTTCGGCGCGGCGCGCGACATCGACACAGACGCTGCGCAGGCGTTCGAAGGCTTCGCCTGTGGCATCCCGCAGGCGCTGTCCGGCATCCGTGAGTTTTACGCCTCGACCATCCTTGCTGAACAGCGCAACGCCCAGTTCTTCCTCGAGCAGCCGCACCTGGCGGCTCACCGCGCCGTGGGTAACGTGCAGTTCCTCGGCTGCACGGCTGATGCTCTGCAAGCGGGCGGCCGCTTCGAAGGCGCGCAGGGCATTCAGGGGAGGGAGGTCTCGACTCATGACTACCTGTGAGTTTTGCTGACAGATGAAAGCAATCTAATCGCTTTTCCCCCGGCCAGCCAGCGGTAGAATGGCCGGCATCGGATACCACTCCCAGGAGTTCCACCATGACTTCATTGCGCAACGGCCCGGACGCCAAGGGCCTGTTCGGCGCCTTCGGCGGCCAGTATGTCGCCGAGACCCTGATGCCGCTGATCCACGACCTGGCCCGCGAATACGAGAAGGCCAAGGATGATCCGGAATTCCAGAAAGAGCTGGCCTACTTCCAGCGCGACTACGTTGGCCGCCCGAGCCCGCTGTACTTCGCCGAACGCCTGACCGAGCACTTCGGCGGCGCGAAGATCTACCTCAAGCGCGAAGAGCTGAACCACACCGGCGCGCACAAGATCAACAACTGCATCGGCCAGATCCTCCTGGCCCGGCGCATGGGCAAGAAGCGCATCATCGCCGAGACCGGCGCCGGCATGCACGGCGTGGCCACCGCCACCGTGGCTGCCCGCTTTGGCCTGCAATGCGTGATCTACATGGGCACCACCGACATCGACCGCCAGCAGGCCAACGTCTTCCGCATGAAGCTGCTCGGCGCCGAAGTGATCCCGGTCACCGCCGGCACCGGCACCCTGAAGGACGCGATGAACGAAGCCCTGCGTGACTGGGTGACCAACGTCGACAGCACCTTCTACCTGATCGGCACCGTCGCCGGTCCGCACCCTTACCCGGCCATGGTCCGCGACTTCCAGGCCGTGATCGGCAAGGAAACCCGCGAACAGCTGGCCGAACAGGAAGGTCGCCTGCCCGACTCGCTGGTCGCCTGCATCGGCGGCGGTTCCAACGCCATGGGCCTGTTCCATCCGTTCCTCGATGACACCTCGGTGAAGATCGTTGGCGTGGAAGCCGCCGGCCACGGCATCGAGACCGGCAAGCACGCGGCCAGCCTGAACGGCGGCGTACCGGGCGTGCTGCACGGCAACCGTACCTTCCTGCTGCAGGACGAGGACGGTCAGATCATCGACGCCCACTCCATCTCCGCCGGCCTGGACTACCCCGGCATCGGCCCGGAACACGCCTGGCTGCATGACATCGGCCGCGTCGAGTACACCTCGATCACCGACCATGAAGCCCTGGAAGCCTTCCACCAATGCTGCCGCCTTGAAGGCATCATTCCGGCGCTGGAAAGCTCCCACGCCCTGGCCGAAGTGTTCAAACGCGCACCCAAGCTGCCGAAGGACCACCTGATGGTGGTGAACCTGTCCGGCCGTGGCGACAAGGACATGCAGACCGTTATGCACCACATGCAACAGGAGCAGAAAGCATGAGCCGCCTGCAGACCCGCTTTGCCGAACTGAAGGAACAGAACCGCGCCGCCCTGGTGACCTTCGTCACCGCCGGCGACCCGAGCTACGACGCTTCCCTGGCGATCCTCAAAGGCCTGCCTGAAGCCGGTGCCGACGTGATCGAACTGGGCATGCCCTTCACCGACCCGATGGCCGATGGTCCGTCCATCCAGCTGGCCAACATCCGCGCGCTGGGTGCCAAGCAGAACCTGGCCAAGACCCTGCAGATGGTTCGCGAATTCCGCGCTGGCAACCAGACCACTCCGCTGGTGCTGATGGGCTACTTCAACCCCATCCACTACTACGGCGTGGACCGCTTCATCAGCGACGCGAAGGAAGCCGGTGTTGATGGCCTGATCGTGGTCGACCTGCCGCCGGAACATAACGAAGACCTCTGCCACCCGGCCCAGGCCGCCGGCATGGACTTCATCCGCCTGACCACCCCGACCACCGACGACAATCGCCTGCCCGTGGTGCTCAATGGCAGCTCCGGCTTTGTCTACTACGTCTCCGTAGCGGGCGTGACCGGTGCCGGCTCCGCCACCCTGGAGCACGTGCAGGAAGCGGTCACCCGCCTGCGTCGCCACACCGACCTGCCGGTAGCCATCGGCTTCGGTATACGTACTGCCGAACACGCCGCGAGCATCGCCAAGCTGGCCGATGGCGTGGTGGTGGGCTCCGCCCTGGTGGACCAGATCGCCAATGCCGAAACCCCGGAACAGGCCGTGAACGGCGTCCTCAGCCTCTGCAAAACCCTCGCCGAAGGCGTACGCAGCGCCCGCGCCTGATTCACGCCAGCAGCACAAGAAAGCCGCTGTCCCTCAGGGGAACAGCGGCTTTTTCCTGGGTCTTGGTCCCGTAGGGTGGACATCGCTTTTCATGTCCACCAGCACAGCCAGGCTGGGCATCGATGGTGGATCGGTGAAGCGTGATCCACCCTTGTATCTCGACTGTCGTCCTGCCAAGGGGCAAATTCATTCGCCAAGCGGGCCGAATGCTCGCCAGATGGGTCCGCTTCGCGGCTCTTTTCGAATGAATTCGAACCCACAGTCGATCGTTTCAGAGGTCGTACTCGATCTCGCCATCTTCAAGGCAGGAAAGGTCCAGCGGCCGAATCGCGCCCATCCACATGGGGTAGTCGCGGTGGTCGCGCAGGTCGCTGCCGGTGATGGGGTGGATGAGCACAGTGAGTCCATTGCGGTGCAACGCCAGCCAGGGGATCACGTCGCCGAACAACTCGGGCTTGAACGCCAGCTGGCAGCTCCAGTCTGGATGCGGGCCGACGAGCTTCTCGTGCACGCGTCCCATCTTCAGCGGAAAGCGCCGTGCGGCTTCCTCGCAGAGCGTGCGGGCCTGCTCGAGGGTCGTGGCGTCGAAGTAAACGTGGGCGTGAAAGCCCTTGATGCGGGGTGTGGAAAAGTCCTGCATGTTCACGCCTCCCGGAATGCCGAAGGTCCCCATGGTACCTGCAAGCGATGGCCGGGCCGCGAGGATTTCTGCCGCTATCGGTCTTTCGCCGGGGCCTGGGTGCCTGCTTCGGGAAGCAGTTGCGGTGCCTCACTTTCAAGCCGGCCTTTCATGGCTTCCAACTGCTCCAGAGCCGCGCGGGCTTCGTCCAGTTCACTGACGCTGCGTTCGCCGCTTTGCTCCGCCGCCTCGATGCGCGCACGAATCTCCGGAATCTGCTGCACGCCGCCGGCATAGGCCTGGAGCAGCTCGCGGGTCTGGCGTTCCTCCAGGGCCGCATATTGACGCGGGTCGGCCAGCTCGGTGGCGGTGGCAGCCTGGCGCGGTTTCAGGCCACCCAGGGTCGGGCTGCGCGGATCGCCCTTTTCGGACATCCACTGCATCAGCTGAATAGCCTCTGCCTGGTCCAGGCTCGGTGTTTCCCGTTCCGGTGTGGCGACAGCGATGGGCCTGACTTGCCCTTCCGCAGACGGCGCAGGAGGCGCCACCGGCAACGGAGGCGCGGGGGCGATGATCGGCGGCGGCATGGGTCTGGAGGCAGTTACTGGCACCGGGGCCGGTGTCAGCAGCACGGTCGCACAGGCCAGCGCCGCAACGCCCGTGCTGCAGGTCAGGGCCACGCCGAGCCAGGCTTTCACAGCCCCTCCACCTGTGCACTCGCGAGCAAGCGGCTCAGGCGCTCATCGAACTCGGCGGCCAGCTTCTCCCGCGCCACCGCCTGGTTCACCTCATAACGCACGCTGCGGTCGCTGAGGGGCAGTTGCCGGTCTTCACGGCTGCGTACCCGGACGATTTCGAAGACGCCGTCGATTCGCATGGGCTGAGACAGGGTGTCGGCCTTCTGGATCAGCGCCGTCTTGCGCAGCAGGTCCAGCTCGCCGTCCTCAGGACGGATCAGACCGAGATCGCCCGGAGGCGTACGGTCCTTGTCCTGCGCAAGGGAATAGCGCCGCACCGCCTCATCGAACGCCAGTCCCTTTTGCAATTCGGCATAGACGCGATCAGCACTGGCCTGGTCGGGCAGGCGAATATGCGCCGCCTGTACGCCCGCGACGTTGCGGTAGCGCGCCAGGTTGCGCTGGTAATACGCCTCTGCCTCTGCATCGGTGACCTTGGCCGCCAGTTCGCGCAGGGCTTCGGATTCATGGTGGAAGTCGCTGTACAGGCCGATCTGGTGCAGGTAACGCTGGCGCACCAGGCGGTCCCGCACCAGGGTTTTCAGACCCTGTCGTTCCGCCGGAGTAAAGCCGTCCTGCGCCAGGCGGAACCACAGGTAGTCGCGCTGCACACGGGTCTGCACCTGACGCGCCAGGTATTCCAGGTTGCCTTGTTGCAGTTCTACCTGACCCTGGATGTTGTCGCCCTGGTAGAGGGACAACAGGTCCAGCCGCTGCTCGGGCTGACCGGGGAACTGCCAGCAGATCAGCTCCACCTGTGCGGCTTCGCGCTGTTGCTCGGGGCTGAGCTGCAGGCTGTTCTCCACCAACCCGCGGGAAGCGGGAGCCAGCACCTCGCGCAGGCGCTGGGCACTGAGCGGCTGCGGCTGGCGCAGGAAGGGCCGCAAGTCCTGCTGACCGGCACGTCCGTAGTACTGTTCGAGCAGGTTGCCGGCTTCCATCTCGACGCTGGCGTCCAGGTCGCTGCGGCTCTGGGCGTTCAACTCGCTCGCCACCTCGCGGGCCAGCAGGTGGTTCTCCAGCAGCCCGCGACGCAGTTGTTGCGGGTCGGTGTTGAACTTCACCCGGCTGAGCACCTGTTCGAGCAGGGCGATGCTCTTGCCCGGCAGCAGCTCTCCGTCGACCCTCAAGTCCGGCGCGGCCGGCATGGCCTGCGCGCCCCCCAGGTACAACCCCAGCAACAGACCGGTGATCGCCCTGCGCACGTCAGATACCTTCGGGCGCATTGAAGCTGTCGGCCCCCTTGGTCAACACGGTGACGGTCAGCGCGATGGACTCGGGGATCAGCTCCCTCGCCACCCGCAGGCGCGTGGCGTAGCTGGTGTCGTACAGCGGCTCGGGGTGGGCATAGGCGACCTGCCCGGTCTGGGTCAGCAGTTCGCGGATGCTGCGGCTGGCGTCGTAGCGGCCGATGAGGTTGGCCACTGCGGCCTGGTCATTGAGTTTCTCGCTGGCGTAATGGTCGTCGACCCAGCCCTCCCAGCCGGAGTGGCCGTTGGCCGAGGTCACCCACACGTGGTGCGGCTGCGCCACATCGCCGGTGGCGTGCAGGGCGTAGCCGATGGTCTGCAGCGAGGGCGCGGCGCGGAACTGATCGAACCAGTAGCCGGCGAGGTTATCGATGGGCTGGAAGGCAGCGGTCTGGAAGTCGCCGTAGTGCTCTTGCCAGTTGGAACGAGTGCCCCGGCGATAGTGGGCTTCGGTGGTGTCGAAGTCCCCGCGCTTCAGCTCGCGGTTGTAGAGATAGACCATGGCGTACCAGTCCACGTCGGCAATGCCGCCGTCCACCTTGTGGTAGCGATAGTCGTAGCCGCCATGGGCATTGCCATGGGCGTCACCGTCGCGGGTGAGGTTGAGGAAGTGCCAGTAGGAGGTGTAGTTCACCAGACTTGCGGCGGCGTTCCACACCGGCGCGTATTCGTAGCCGACCCACCAACCGCCCAGGCGGGTGTCCTTGAAATCGTCCACGTCGAAGGCGGCCTGACCGAGAATTTCCCCGGCCTTGGCCTCGCTGCCGGCAGCGCTCACGTAGAACTGGTAGGCCTCACGCATTTCCGCCGTCGCATAGGGGGAATTCATGTAGGCCAGGGCATCCTTGACGATGTTCTTGTGGGTCGGTTGCGACCAGGCGCTGGCCTGGCCGGCAAGGGCGCATAGGCCAAGACCGGCAGCCAGGCAGGTGAGGACTTTCATCGGCAGCTCTCATGAAATGGACGAAGCCAGAACTGATAGCCGAGGTTCTTTCCCGCTGCATGACAGCGAGGCGAGATTTCGGCACGAAAGTCTCATATCAGCGCAGAACCAACCGATAGTAGGGCCTGCGCAGGCCCTCTGGCCGGGTCTCAGATGGCGATACCTTCCCGATGCCGGATGAGCTGCGCGTGGCGGGCCTCGTCGCCCAGCTCCTGCTGCAGCCAGTCGACGAAACACTTCATCAGCCGCGCCCGCCGCTTGCGCTCTGGCTGCACCAGGTAATAGCCGAAATCCGAACTGACGCGGGTGTCCAGCACTGGCATCAGCAGGCCCTGGGCGATCAGGTCGTCCACCAGGTAGCGCCAGCCGATGGCCACGCCCTGTCCGGCGATGGCGGCCTGGATCAGCAGGGTGTAGTTGTCGAAGCGCAACATGCCCGAACCCGGCGGCTGGGCGATGCCAAGCTCGCGGAACAAAGCGTTCCAGTCGAACCAGCGGGTGCGCACTTCGGGCTTGAGGTGCAGCAGCGGCAATTCCGCGAGGGCTGCCACCGGCAACGGCTGCTCACGCCCGACCAGCAGGCGCGGACTGGCGATAGGAAAGACCTCCTCACGGAACAACAGCATCGCTTCCCCATGCTTGAAGCGACCGTCGCCAAAGGCAATGGCGATGTCCACTTCGGATCGCAGCATGTTCATGGTGCGGTCACTGGTGACGATGCTGACGTCGATTTCCGGGTTGGCCTCGTGGAAGCGGTGCAAGCGCGGCATCAGCCAGTAAGCGGCGAAGGCGAAGTCGGTGGCCACCTGCAGCACCTCGTGCTGGGGCCGCGAGCCGATGGCTTCCAGCCCGGCGCTGATGGCCTGCAAGCCTTCCTGCACGTGGAGGAACAGCAGCCGGCCAGCGTCGGTGAGTTCGATACCGCGATAAACACGATCGAACAGGCGGGTCGCCAGTTGCTTCTCGAGGCGCTGGATCTGCTGGCTCACCGCCGGCTGGGTCGTTCCCAGCTCGACAGCGGCGGCGGTGAAGCTGAGGTGGCGGGCGGCGGATTCGAACACCCGCAGCAGGTCCAGGGACAGCTCAGCCTGTAGTTCTGCCATAACGTTTGCTTATCCGAGTCATGTTGCGCCGTGCGCTTTACCGGGATGACCGCGAACGCAATCATCGTTCCACGCACTTTCGCATAATTCGACGGTATGGATAAGCGAACGATGAAACGCCCCAATATCCTCTTCATCATGGCCGACCAGATGGCCGCGCCGATGCTGCCTTTCTACGCGGCCTCCCCCATCAAGGTGCCGCACCTGTCGCGGCTCGCCGCCGAAGGCGTGGTGTTCGATTCGGCCTACTGCAACAGCCCGCTCTGCGCGCCCTCGCGCTTCACCCTGGTGAGCGGCCAATTGCCATCGAAGATCGGCGCGTACGACAACGCCGCCGACTTCCCCGCCGACGTGCCGACCTACGCCCACTATCTGCGTCGCCTGGGTTACCGCACGGCGCTCTCCGGCAAGATGCACTTCTGCGGCCCGGACCAGTTGCACGGCTACGAGGAGCGCCTGACCAGCGACATCTACCCGGCAGATTACGGTTGGGCGGTGAACTGGGATGAGCCCGACGTACGTCCGAGCTGGTACCACAACATGTCCTCGGTGCTGCAGGCCGGACCCTGCGTGCGGACCAACCAGCTGGACTTCGATGAGGAGGTGGTGTTCAAGGCGCGCCAGTATCTCTACGACCACGTGCGCGAAGACACCGGGCAACCCTTCTGCCTGACGGTGTCCCTGACCCATCCGCACGATCCCTACACCATTCCGGCGGAGTACTGGGATCGTTACGAGGACGTGGAGATTCCCCTGCCGCGCCTGCACTTCGCCGACGCCGAGCAGGACCCGCACAGCCAACGCCTGCTCAAGGTCATCGACCTCTGGGGCAAGCCGCTGCCCGAACAGAAGATCCGCGATGCGCGGCGCGCCTACTTCGGTGCCTGCAGCTATGTCGACGACCAGATTGGCGCCCTGTTGAAGACCCTAGCCGAGTGCCGGCTGGAAGAAGACACCATCGTCGTGTTCTCCGGCGACCACGGCGACATGCTTGGCGAGCGCGGCCTCTGGTACAAGATGCACTGGTTCGAGATGGCCGCCCGTGTTCCGCTGCTGGTCCACGCGCCGACGCGATTCCAGGCGCACCGGGTGAGCCAGTCCGTCTCCACCGTCGACCTGCTTCCGACCCTGGTGGAACTGGCCGGTGGTGTGGTCGAGCGCAATCTACCGCTCGACGGTCGCTCCCTGCTGCCGCACCTGCAAGGGCAGAGGGGCCACGACGAGGTGCTGGGCGAGTACATGGCCGAGGGCACCACGAGCCCGTTGATGATGATTCGCCGCGGCCCGTACAAATTCATCTACTCGGAAGAAGACCCCATCCTGCTGTTCGACTTGGCCAATGACCCGCAGGAACTGGAAAACCTGGCGACCTCACCGGATCACCAGGCGCTGCTTGCGGCGTTCCTCGACGAGGCCCGCACCCGCTGGGATATCCCGGTGATCGCCGAAGCTGCACTGGCCAGCCAGCGCCGCCGCCGCTTCGTGGCCGACGCCCTGACCCACGGCAAGCTCGCCAGCTGGGACCACCAGCCCTTCGTCGACGCCAGCCAGCAGTACATGCGCAATCACATCGACCTGGACGACCTGGAACGCCGCGCGCGCTTCCCCCAACCCTGACCCCTTGCGAGGAACCACGGCATGAAGACGATCAATGCGGTACTTGCCGGCAGCGCCCTGCTGACCGGCCTTGCGTTCAACGTCCAGGCTGAGGACGCCAGTTGCGCGACCGTGAAGCTGGGCGATCCGGGCTGGAGCGATATCGCCGTGACCAATGGTGTGGCGCGTTTCCTCCTCGATGGGCTGGGCTACCGCACCGAAACCCCGACCCTTGCCGTACCCATCATCTTCGCCGGCCTGCACAAGGGCCAGATCGACGCCTTCCTCGGCAACTGGATGCCGGCGCAGCAGAGCAACTACGACAAGTTCGTCGGTGCCGGCAGCGTCGACAAGGTGGCGCAGAACCTCTCGGGCACCGAGTACACCCTGGCAGTGCCGCGCTACGCCTATGACGCCGGCGTGAAAACCTTCGCCGACCTGGACAAGTTCGCCGACAAGTTCGACCACAAGCTCTATGGCATCGCGTCCGGTTCACCGGCCAACGTGTCGATCCAGGAGATGATCAAATCCGACGAGTTCGGCCTGGGCGACTGGAAGCTGGTGGAGTCCAGCGAGCAGGCGATGCTGGTGCAGGTGGGACGCGCGGTGAAGCGCCAGCAGTTCGTGGTCTTCCTCGGCTGGACCCCGCACCCGATGAACGTGCAGTACGACATGGTCTACCTCAAGGGCGGTGAGAAGTACTTCGGCGAGAGCGGCAGCGTGAACACCCTGGCGCGCAAGGGCTACGCGGAGCAGTGCCCGAACGTGGGCAAGTTGCTGGCCAACCTGCAATTCACCCAGGAGATGGAGAACGCCATCATGGATCAGGTGCTCAACGGCAGCAGCAACAACGACGCGGCCATCAAGGCCTGGCTCAAGTCCAATCCGGCGGTGGTCGACGGCTGGCTGCAGGGCGTGACCACCCGCGACGGCGGCGATGGGTTGGCGGCGGTGAAGGCGAAGCTCTGACGGTTCGCCCTCTGGTGCAGATACCTGTGGGGGCGAATTTATTCGCTAAGGGCTGCGAAGCAGCCCCATGGAAATTTTTGGGCAGTCCTGCGGCCTGCTTAGCGAATGAATTCGCCCCCACAAGAGCCGCCCCGGCACCACCGCGAGTCTCGCATGCGTCCTTCTAACCTCTTCCCCTTCCTCGCCTGGCTCCCAGCCGTCCGCCCCCGCAGCCTCGGCCGCGACGCGCTGGTGGGCCTGACCGGCGCCATCCTGGCACTGCCCCAGTCCATCGCCTACGCACTGATCGCCGGACTGCCGGCGGAATACGGCCTGTACGCAGCGGTAGTCCCGGTGATCGTCGCCTGTCTCTGGGGTTCGTCGCGGCAGCTGATTTGCGGGCCGACGGCGGCGATCTCGGTGGTGCTCTTCGCCAGCGTCAGCCCCTTGGCCCTGCCAGGCAGCCAGCAATACATCAGCCTGGTCCTCTTGCTGACCCTGCTCGCTGGTGCATTCCAGTGGCTGGTCGGGTTCCTGCGCTTCGGCTCCCTGGCCAACTTCGTCTCGCAGTCGGTAGTACTCGGCTTCACCCTGGGCGCGGCGCTGGTGATCGCCCTTGGCCAGGTGCCCAACCTGCTCGGGCTGACCAACCTGGAAGGACGCGCCACCGCTTGGCAGAGCGCGCTGGAACTGGTCGGGCATGTACGCGAAGTGCACTGGCCTTCGCTTTGGGTGGCGGCCTTCACCCTTGGATTGTCGGTCCTCGTGCGCAGGCTATGGCCACGGCTGCCGGCACTATTGATTGGCATCATCGGTGGCAGCCTGCTGGTGCTGGCCCTGCCGGCCACCTTCGCCGGCGTCGAGTTGGTGCATCCCTTCAGCGGCAGCCTGCCGCCACTGGCCTCGATTCGCGTCGATGCCGAGGACGTGTTGCGCCTGGTGCCGTCGGCCGTGGCCTGCGGCCTGCTCGGCCTGGTCACCAGCCTGACCATCTCCCGTGCACTCGCCAGCCAGTCGCGGCAGGTGCTGGATGCCAATCAGGAAGCCCGAGGCCAAGGTCTGTCCAATCTGATGGGGGCCTGGTTCTCCGGCTATCTCTCGGCGGGTTCTTTCACCCGTTCAGCACTGAATCTCCAGGCGGGCGCGCAGTCACCCCTGGCTGGCGTGTTCTCCGCACTCTGGGTGGCGCTGTTCGCCTTGCTGGGTGCACGCCTGATCGCCCATATCCCGCTGCCTGCCATGGCGGCGAGCATCCTGCTGATCTGCTGGGGTTTGCTGGATGGGCGCAACGTCCGCCAGCTATGGCGTGTCAGCCGGGCAGAATTCGCGGTGATGGCGATGACCTGCGCGGCCACCCTGCTGCTGGAACTGCAAACCGCCATCTACGCCGGGGTGCTGGCGTCGCTGTTCTTCTACCTCAAGCGCACGTCGCAACCACGTGTCCTGCAAGCGCGGGAGGGCGATGCCGAGGTGCTGCGCATCGAGGGTTCGATCTTCTTCGGCGCCTGTCCCTACCTGCAGAAGCTGATCCAGCGGAGCCGCGCCGGGCGCCTGGTGCTGGATGCGCACCATGTGAACTTCATCGATTACGCCGGGGTGAGCATGCTCCATGACGAAGCACGGCGGCTGGGCGGGGAAGGGCGGAGCCTGGTGCTGCGCCGCGCCCGGCCGCAAGTGGAGCGGGAGCTGCGCAAGCTGGAAGGTGCAGACAGCCAGTTGGTGATCGAGGGGTAGTGAGGAAATGCCCGGCGAGCAACTCGTAGGAGCGAGCTTGCTCGCGAAAGGACCGAGCACCAGAGCTTCGCGAGCAAGCTCGCTCCTACACTCGGGTAGGTCCTCAGCCCTGAGCGAGTTGGCGGCGCAGCTCGGCCAGCACCGGTGCGCTGTCCGGCAATACGCCGCGCCATAGCAGGAAAGCTTCGGCTGCCTGCTCCGCCAGCATGCCTAGGCCGTCGAGCGTACGCGCGGCGCCATGCTCGGCGGCCCAGCGGTTGAAGGCGGTCATTTCCTTGCCGTACATCATGTCGTAGCAGACGGTGTGGCCCGGCCTGATCAGGCTCGGCGAAATCGGCGGCAGGTCGCCGGCGAGGCTTGCCGAGGTGCCGTTGATGATCAGGTCCACTGGCTCTTCCAGCCAGTCGAAGCCGCTGGCGGAGACCGGTCCGAGATCGGCGAACAGCTGGGCCAGCGCCTCGGCCTTCTCCACGGTTCGGTTGGCGATCACCAGGGCTGCCGGCTTCTCGGCCAGCAACGGCTCGATCACACCCCGAGCGGCGCCGCCCGCGCCCAACAGGAGGATGCGCTTGCCGGTCAGGTCGAGGCCGGCGTTGCGGGTGAGGTCGCGCACCAGGCCTGCGCCGTCGGTGTTGTCGCCGAGCAGGCTGCCATCATCCAGCCGCTTCAGCGTATTCACTGCACCCGCGCGCTGGGCACGAGCACTGAGGCTGCTGGCCAGCTGGTAGGCCTGTTCCTTGAAGGGCACGGTGACGTTGCCGCCTTTGCCGGTTTCGAAGAACTGCCGGGCGCAGCCGGTGAAGTCGTCCAGTGGCGCCAGCACGGCTTCATAGGTGAGCAGCTGGCCGGTCTGCTCGGCGAACAAGCGGTGAATGAGCGGCGACTTGCTGTGGCCGATGGGGTTGCCGAAGACGCAGTAGCGGTCGGTCACAGCCCTGCCTCCCCGAGCCAGTCGCGGTCTTTCAGGAAGTACTCCGTCAGGCGCGCTTCCTCGCTGCCCGGCTCCGGCTTCCAGTCGTAGCCCCAGCGTACGTGCGGCGGCAGCGACATGAGGATGGACTCGGTACGACCGCCCGACTGCAGGCCGAACAGGGTGCCGCGGTCGAACACCAGGTTGAACTCCACGTAGCGGCCGCGACGGAAGGCCTGGAATTCGCGCTGCTGCTCGGTGAAGGGGGTGTCCTTGCGCTTCTTCAGGATCGGCAGGTAGGCCTCCAGATAGGCATCACCGATGGCACGCATGAAGGCGAAGCTGGTGTCGAAGTCCCACTGGTTCAGGTCGTCGAAGAACAGGCCGCCAATGCCGCGCGGCTCGTTGCGGTGCTTGAGGTGGAAGTAGCGGTCGCACCATTCCTTGTACCGCGGGTACACATCGGCGCCGAAGGGCGCGCAGGCGTCGCGGGCCACCTGGTGCCAGAGCACGCAATCTTCTTCGACGGCGTAATAGGGGGTCAGGTCGAAGCCGCCGCCAAACCACCACACCGGCTCTTCACCTTCCTTCTCTGCGCAGAAGAAGCGCACGTTGGCGTGGGAGGTGGGAACGTGGGGGTTTTCCGGGTGAATGACCAGGGATACGCCGAGGGCCTGGAAGCCCCGGCCAGCCAGCTCCGGACGATGGGCGCTGGCCGACGGTGGCAGGTTGGCGCCGAACACGTGGGAGAAGTTCACGCCACCCTTCTCGATCAGCGCGCCGTTCTCGATCACCCGGGTACGACCGCCACCACCAGCGGGACGGGTCCAGGCGTCCTCGTAGAAACCGGTCTTGCCATCCTCGGCCGCCAGGGCGGCGCAGATGCGGTCTTGCAAATCGAGCAGATAGGCCTTCACGGCCTCGATACGGTCAGTCACGTGGTCAACCCTGGCAGCGGTTAAGTGGCGGAAAAATGAGCAGGCAAGCATACCACCGCGCGGGGGCCGTCGTGGCTTGACGGGAATCAAGGCGAGGCGTTGGATGTGAGCTTTTCCAGCCAGGAGGTTGCCAGCATGGCCAAACGCATCCAGTTCTCCGCCTACGGTGGCCCGGAGGTCCTCGAATATGCGGACTACCAACCGGCGCAACCAGGACCGCAGGAAGTGCGCGTGCGCAACCGCGCCATCGGCTTGAACTTCATCGACACCTACTACCGCAGCGGCCTCTACTTGGCGCCGAGCTTTCCCACCAGCCTGGGCACTGAAGGAGCCGGTGAGGTGGAGGCCGTTGGGAGCGCGGTAACCCAGTTCAAGGTGGGTGACCGCGTCGCCTACGCCACCGGTCCGCTGGGTGCCTACAGCGAGCTGCATGTGCTGCCGGCGGACAAGCTCGTGCGCCTGCCCGATGGCATCGGCTTCGAGCAGGCGGCGGCGGTGATGCTCAAGGGACTGACCGTGCAGTACCTGCTGCGCCAGACGTACGAGCTGAAGGGCGGCGAGACCATCCTCTTCCATGCCGCCGCCGGCGGGGTCGGGCAGATCGCCTGCCAGTGGGCGCGAGCCCTCGGTGTCAAGCTGATCGGCACCGTCAGCTCGGCCGAAAAAGCCTCACTGGCCAAGGCCAACGGCGCCTGGGCAACCATCGACTACAGCTACGAGAACGTAGTGCAGCGAGTGCTGGAGCTCACCAATGGCGCCAAGTGCCCCGTGGTCTATGACTCGGTGGGCAAGGACACCTGGGAAATCTCGCTGGATTGCGTGGCGCCACGCGGCCTGATGGTGAGCTTCGGCAATTCCTCGGGGCCGGTGACCGGGGTGAACCTGGGTATCCTGGCGCAGAAGGGCTCGCTCTATGTCACCCGGCCGACGCTGTTCGGTTACGCCAGCACACCGCAACGCCTTCAGGCGATGGCGGATGAGCTGTTCGGGCTGATCGCTGACGGCCGCATCACGGTGGAAGTGAGCCAGCGCTTCGCCCTGGCCGAGGCGGCGCAGGCCCACACCGCCCTGGCCAGCCGCCAGACCACCGGCTCTACCGTGCTTATCCCCTGAGCACGCGGCCGCTGGCCAGGTCGCGAATCACGCTGGGATTGCGGCGTCCACCCAGGGCGCCGCCCAGCACCGCGTCCAGGGTGTCGCCGAAGTACTGCTGGACCCGCAGGCGCGAGTAGGCGGAGGGACGACCGGTGGGGTTGGCGGACGTGGATATCAATGGCCCGGTGAGGGCGCAAAGGTCACGTACCAACGGGTGATCGCTGACACGCAGGGCAACACTGTCGTGCTGTCCGGTGACCCACTCGGGGAGCAGGTTCTGGTGCGGCACCAGCCAGGTGTTGGGACCGGGCCAGGTGCTGGCGAGCTTGTCGATCCAGGCGTCGGGAAAACCTTCGAGGAGGAAATCGAACTGGCGGATGTTGTCCGCCACCAGGATCAGCCCCTTTTCCACGGGGCGTTCCTTGAGCGCCAACAGGCGATAAACCGCGTCCTCGTTCCAGGGATCGCAGCCCAGGCCCCAGACCGCCTCGGTGGGATAGGCGATCACGCCACCTTCGCGCACGACCCGCGCCACTTGCTGCACTCGCCAACGACTGACCATTCCCCATTCCCCGCAAAACTGGATCGGCAAAGTGTACAGGGCTCAACCTTGGCGATGCACCCAGCAGCCAGCCTCGCGGGCGACGCGCCCCCGCAGCTCCAGGTCAGTGAGTTCGGCGAGCAGTCGCGGCAGCTCCCAGCCACTGGCCGCGGCCAGCCCTTCGCTGCTGTAAGGGGCTGCGCGCAGCAGGTCGAGCAAGGGATGAGGTTCTACCGCCATCACTTCGGTCCGGGCAGCGGGCGCCACAGCCTGCCAGCCGCGCAACGCTTCGAGGATGTCTTCCACCTTTTCCACCAGCGCCGCGCCTTCGCGAATCAACTGGTGACAGCCACGCGCACCGGGATGGTGGATGGAGCCGGGAATGGCATAGACCTCGCGCCCCTGCTCGGCCGCCAGCCGCGCGGTGATCAGCGAGCCGCTGGAAGGACTGGCCTCCACCACCAGCACGCCAAGGGACAAGCCGCTGATGATGCGATTGCGCCGGGGAAAGTTGGACGGCTGAGGCGGGCAGTCCAGAGGAAATTCGGACACCAGCGCACCACCTTCTTCGACGATGCGTGCAGCCAGGCTGCGGTGTCGGTTGGGGTAAATGCGCTGCAGCCCGGTGCCGAGCACCGCGACGGTCTTGCCTGTGGCTTCCAGCGCGCCCAGGTGGGCGGCGCCGTCGATGCCCAGGGCCAGCCCGCTGGTGATGACGAAGCCACCTCCCGCCAGGCTGCGGGCGAATGCCCGGGCCGTGTCCTGGCCCGCCGCAGAGGCCCGGCGACTGCCGACCATGGCCAGTTGCGGACGCTCCAGCAGCGAGGCATCGCCGGCGACATACAGCAGCGGTGGCGCGTTGCCGATCTCGGTCAGCAGGGCCGGGTAACCGGGGTCGTCCCAGCACAGCAGGTGTCGGCCGGGCTGTTCCTGCCAGGCCAATGCGCAGGCCGCGGCATCGCGGATTTCCGGACTGCGCCGAGGGTCGGCGCAACGCTCCGGCAGGCCCAGCGAGCGCCAGGCAGCGGCCGGCGCACTGAGTGCCGCGGAGGCAGAACCGAAGGCTTCGAGCAGGCGACGAAAACGGGCAGGGCCAAGTTCGGGAAGGTGATGCAGACGCAGGCGAGCTTCCAGCTCGGCGGGGGAAATTGATGACACGTCGATCAGTCCTTGATCGCGCCGCAACCGCGGCAGAACGGCCATCAATACAACAAGCCCCCGCAGGGCGGGGGCTTGGAGGTGTTACGGGTTGTGTACCTTGTCCAGCACCGCCAGCTGGCGGGTGGCGGCCAGTACCAGGCCGTAGCTGAGCTTGTCGTAGGTGCGGAACACCATCAGCAGGCCGGCACGCTCATCGGGGATCTTGATGAACTCGTCGGTGACGCGGTCGCGCACGGTCTCGCCGGTCTTGTAGACCGCCAGCACGTTGCCTTCCACCAGGCCGTCACGCTTGCCCTTGTTGATGGTGACCACATCGAACTGGCCGATCTGGGTCACGCCGCGCGGTACGTCGAGGATCACGCCACTGACATCACGCTCCGGTGCGCTGGGCATGAAGGTAGAGTTGATCGCGCGTTCCTCGGTGGGGAAGAGGCGGTCGCCCAGGCGGACCTCCTGGGTAGAGCGGGTCAGCTCCAGGGTGCCGATGTCGCCTTCGTCGGCCACCATCTCGCCGCCGCCGATGTCGTCGGCGTTGATGCCGAGGAATTCCTTGGTCTCAGGGTCCACATAGGTCTTGCCCTGGCGGAAGATGCCGTAGACCGGTTGCTCGTGGGAGAAGTTGCCGCGGGCGTAGACGCGGTCACCGGCACCACTGACCACGCGCTCGGCATTGCCGGCGACGATGTAGGGTGCCGCCTGGAACTGCTCGGGATCGTCGATGATGCGGTTGGTCAGCAGGAAGGCGTTGATCGCCTCCAGCGGAATGGCCGGAATGGCTTCGGCCATCGGCGTGCTGCGCACCTGGGGCGACAGCTTGATGGTGCCGCGTGACGCACCGCGATTCAGCATGAGGCGCGGCTGACCATCGATGTAGACGAGGCTGAGCACGTCGCCGGGATAGATCAGGTGCGGGTTCTCGATCTGCGGGTTGGCATGCCAGATTTCCGGCCACTTCCACGGCTGGCGTAGAAACTTGCCGGAAATATCCCAGAGCGTGTCGCCCTTGACGACGGTATAGCGCTCCGGATGCCCGTCCCTGAGTTCCACCGCAGCCTGGGTCAGGCCACTGGCGGCCAGGAGCAGCAGGGCGAGTAGTGATTTCCTCATGCGGTGAATCCCTTTATTATGTCCGTTCACATGAAACGCCCTGAGAGCCGCCCCAACCGGGCTCTTCAGCCGTTTTTTTATGCTGCTCACCATCTTAGCAGCGGATTTTCAACATATTCCACAAGTGCATCACAAACGCATATGGCGATTCTGAACATTCTCGAATTCCCCGATCCGCGGCTGCGCACCATCGCCAAACCGGTGGCTGTGGTCGACGACACCATTCGCCAGTTGATCGATGACATGTTCGAAACCATGTACGCCGCTCCGGGTATCGGCTTGGCCGCAACCCAGGTGAACGTCCACAAGCGCGTGGTGGTGATGGACCTGTCGGAAGACAAGTCCGAGCCTCGGGTCTTCATCAATCCCGAGTTCGAATCCCTGACCGAGCAGATGGACCAATACCAGGAAGGCTGCCTCTCGGTCCCCGGCTTCTACGAGAATGTCGATCGTCCGCAGAAGGTCCGGATCAAAGCCCTGGACCGCGATGGCCAGCCTTATGAGCTGATCGCCGAGGGTCTGCTCGCCGTGTGCATCCAGCACGAGTGCGACCACCTCAACGGCAAGCTCTTCGTCGACTACCTGTCGTCCCTCAAGCGCGACCGCATCAAGAAGAAGCTGGAAAAGCAACATCGCCAGCAGGCTTGATTTCCCCGATCCCAAAGGCTTGCTGCGGCAAGCCTTTTTTCTTTAGCGAGTACCCATGACTGAGCCCCTGCGCCTCGTCTTCGCCGGCACCCCGGAGTTTGCTGCGGAGCACCTCAAAGCCCTGCTCGATTCCCGTCACCAGGTCATCGCCGTCTACACCCAGCCGGACCGCCCGGCCGGTCGCGGCCAGAAGCTGATGCCGAGCCCGGTCAAGCAACTGGCGGTCGAACACGGTATTCCGGTGCTGCAACCGCCGACCCTGCGTGATCCGGCGGCCCAGGCTGAGCTCAAGGCCCTTGGCGCCGACCTGATGGTGGTAGTCGCCTATGGCCTGATCCTGCCGCAGGTGGTACTCGACACGCCGCGTCTTGGCTGCATCAACAGCCATGCCTCGCTGCTCCCGCGCTGGCGCGGTGCGGCGCCGATCCAGCGCGCGGTTCAGGCGGGCGACGCGGAAAGCGGTGTCACCGTGATGCAAATGGAGGCTGGCCTCGACACCGGTCCGATGCTGCTCAAGGTCACCACGCCGATCAGCGCGCAAGACACCGGCGGCAGCTTGCACGACCGCCTCGCGCAGCTTGGCCCTCAAGCGGTCCTCGAAGCCCTCGAAGGTCTGGCCGCCGGAACCCTGAAAGGTGAAGTCCAGGACGACGCCCTGGCCAACTATGCGCACAAGCTGAACAAGGATGAGGCGCGCCTCGACTGGAGCCGCCCGGCGGTGGAGCTGGAACGTCTGGTTCGCGCTTTCAACCCCTGGCCCATCTGCCACAGCACGCTCGACGGCGAGCCGCTGAAAGTGCTCGCCGCCGCACTGGGCGAGGGCAAGGGCACACCCGGCCAGATCCTCGCCGCCAGCAAGGACGGCCTGACCGTAGCCTGTGGCGAAGGCGCCCTGCGCTTGACCCGCCTGCAACTGCCTGGCGGCAAGCCGCTGAACTTCGCCGACCTGTTCAACAGCCGCCGCGAGCAGTTCACCGTGGGCAAGGTGCTCGGCGCATGAATCCGCGTCTCGCTGCCGCCCGCGCACTGGCCTCGGTCCTTTCCGGCAAGGCCTCCTTGGGCGGCAGCCTGCCGCCGCAGCTGGACAAGGTCGACCCACGTGATCGCGCCCTGGCCCAGGATCTGGCCTTCGGTGCCGCGCGCTGGCAACCACGCCTCGCTGCACTGGCCGAGCGTCTGCTGCAGAAGCCCTTCAAATCCGCGGACAAGGATGTGGAAGCCCTGCTCCTGGTCGGCCTCTACCAGCTCTTCTACACCCGCATTCCCGCCCATGCCGCCATCGGCGAAACCGTCGGCTGCTCGGACAAGCTGAAGAAACCCTGGGCCAAGGGCCTGCTCAACGCCGTGCTGCGCAACGCCCAGCGCCAGGGCGAGTCGATCTTCGCCGAGCTGGAGCGCGACCCGGCAGCACGTACCGCCCACCCACGCTGGCTGCAGAAGGCCCTCAAGGCGGCCTGGCCGGAACACTGGGAAGCCGTCTGCGCGGCGAACAACGCCCATCCGCCGTTGATCCTGCGGGTCAATCGCCGCCATGGCAGCCGCGACGACTATCTGGCCGAATTGCAGCAAGCCGGCTTCGCTGCCGAGCCCTGCGCCTTCAGCCGTGACGGCATCCGCCTCATCGAAGCCTGCGACGTGAAGACCCTGCCGGGCTTCGCCGAAGGCCGCGTCAGCGTGCAGGACGAAGCCGCCCAACTGGCTGCCGACCTCTTGGAGTTGGCGCCCGGGCAGCGCGTGCTCGACGCCTGCTGCGCGCCCGGTGGAAAGACCTGTCACGTCCTCGAGACCGAACCCGGTCTCTCCGAAGTGGTGGCTGTCGACCTGGAAGAGAGCCGCCTGGTGCGTGTGCGCGAGAACCTCGCGCGACTCGGCCTGGAAGCCAGGCTGATCGCCGCTGATGGCCGTGATACCGCCGGCTGGTGGGACGGCAAGCCGTTCCAGCGCATTCTCCTCGATGCTCCCTGCTCGGCCACCGGAGTGATCCGTCGGCACCCGGACATCAAGCTGACCCGCAAGGAAGAAGACATCGCTGCGCTTGCCGAACTCCAGGGTGAGCTGCTGGATGCCCTCTGGCCGACTCTGGAAGTCGGTGGCGTGCTGCTCTATGCCACCTGCTCCACGCTCCCACGGGAGAACAGCGACAACATCGCCGCCTTCCTCGCCCGCACCCCTGGCGCCCGCGAGCTGGACATCCCCGGACCGTTCGGATTGAAACAACCCCATGGCCGTCAGTTGCTGGCGCAGGAAGACGGCCATGACGGTTTCTACTATGCCAAGCTGATCAAGATCGCCGCTTCGGCGCGATAAGGGAACTAGCAGTGAAGATCATCATTCTCGGCGCGGGGCAGGTCGGTGGCACCTTGGCAGAGCACCTCTCGGGCGAAGCCAACGACATCACCGTGGTCGACACCGATGGCGACCGCCTGCGCGACCTCGGCGACCGGCTCGACATCCGTACCGTGCAAGGCCGTGGCTCCTTCCCCACCGTGCTGCGCCAGGCCGGCGCCGACGATGCCGACATGCTGGTCGCGGTGACCAACAGCGACGAGGTGAACATGGTCGCCTGCCAGGTGGCCTACACGCTGTTCCACACCCCCACCAAGATCGCCCGGGTACGCGAAGCGGCCTATCTCACCCGCGCCGGCCTGTTCGATAACGAAGCCATCCCGGTGGACGTGCTGATCAGTCCGGAACAGGTGGTGACCAACTACATCAAGCGCCTGATCGAATACCCCGGTGCGCTTCAGGTGATCGACTTCGCCGATGGCAAGGCCCAGCTGGTGGGGGTCAAGGCCTACTACGGCGGTCCACTGGTGGGCCAGGAGCTGCGCCAGATCCGCGAGCACATGCCCAACGTGGATACCCGCGTGGCCGCCATCTTCCGCCGCAATCGGCCGATCCTGCCCAAGGGCGATACCGTGATCGAGGCCGACGACGAAGTCTTCTTCATCGCCGCCAAGGCCCACATCCGTGCGGTGATGAGCGAACTGCGCCGCCTGGAAGACAGCTACAAGCGCGTGGTCATCGCGGGCGGTGGGCACATCGGCGAGCGCCTCGCCGAGGCCATCGAAAGCCGCTACCAGGTGAAGATCATCGAGATGAACCCGGCGCGCTGCCGCCACCTCTCGGAAGTGCTCGACAGCACCATCGTGCTCCAGGGCAGCGCCTCCGACCGCGACCTGCTGGTGGAAGAGAACATCAACGACGCCGACATCTTCCTCGCGCTGACCAACGACGACGAGGCCAACATCATGTCCTCGCTGCTGGCCAAACGCCTGGGCGCGCGCAAGGTGATGACCATCATCAACAACCCGGCCTACGTGGACCTGGTTCAGGGCGGCGACATCGACATCGCCATCAGCCCACAGCTGGCCACCATCGGCACCCTACTGACCCACGTGCGTCGTGGCGACATCGTCAGCGTGCACTCCCTGCGCCGTGGCGCGGCCGAGGCCATCGAAGCCATCGCGCACGGCGACGCCAAGTCGAGCAAGGTGGTGGGCAAGATGATCGAGGACATCGCCCTGCCGCCCGGCACCACCATTGGCGCCATCATCCGTGATGAGGAAGTGCTGATCGCCCACGACGACACCATCATCGAGTCGGGCGACCATGTGATCCTGTTCCTCGTGGACAAGAAGTACATCCGCGACGCCGAGCGGTTGTTCCAGGTGGGCCTGACCTTCTTCTAAAAGGAGCACCCCATGCTCGAAGGACTGGAAAAGATGCTGGCCAAGGGCGTGGATAACGCCCTGCTGCGCTTTGGCCTGGGCAAGGGTTATCTCGATCAGGGCGACGCAGCCAAGGCTGCTCTGCACCTGCGCCGTTGCGTCGAGCAGGACCCCAAGTACTCCGCCGCCTGGAAGCTGCTGGGCAAGGCTCTGGAAGCTGACGGCGACCTCGCCGCCGCCCGCGCGGCGTGGACCGAAGGCCTCGCGGCCGCGCAGGCCCATGGCGACAAGCAGGCAGAGAAGGAGATGACGGTGTTCCTCAAGCGCCTGGACAAGCGCGGTGGGTCGCCGGGCTGACCACCGCGCCCATTTGGTCCAGCCAGGGACTGACAGCGCTTACTCAGGGAGTCGTCGACAGCGACTATACCTTGCGCTGAATCCAGGCGACCCCGCCGCACAGCGCCGACGGGGCCAGCGGTTCACTCTCCCCGCAGATAGGCCAGGGTCTGCTCAGTGCTCCACAGCGCATTGGCGATGTAGCGGTAATTGATCAATGCGGCCAGGTAGCCGTCACCCTCCGGCGTCGTCGGGCCCGCGGTGGCATCGCGCACCACCGCCACTTCGAAGCCCAGTTCCAGCAGCTCGCGCAGGTGGGATTCCACGCATAGGTTGGCGGCCATGCCGGCGAGGATGATCTGCGACACGCCGTGCTTGCGCAGCTGCAACGCCAGGTCGTTGGTCTCCGGGCCGTAGACCTTGTGGGGGGACGCGATGATGGTCTTGCCATCGAGGATGTAGGGCTTGTACTCGGGGAGGAAGTCCGCGCCGGAGTTCTCGAAACCTTCCAGGCTCAACGGCCCCTTGCGATCGAACATGCAGATGCTGTGCATGACCTTCTCCAGCGGTCCGCCGAAGTGCCACTCGTGGTCGCAGGGGTAGTAATAGTGCGGCGACACGGCAACGGTGATACCGGCCTCCTTGGCAGCGGCGAACAGCTGGCCGATATGCCGAACCGTATCGTGCTCGGTGATGCTCTTGCCGAATACGCTCCAGCTCACGCCTTCGGGGCTGAGGAAGTCGATTTGCGGGTCAATCACTACCAGCGCGGCGCGGGACAGGTCCAGGCGCATGCCCGGGTTGGGCAGTGCAGGCTCGGCTGGGTCGTTGTAGGCCGTGGAGGGGCGGGAAGGTTCATGGCTCATTTCGATGGACTCCTGCGGGCGGGATGAAATCACGGATTGCCGTGGCAGCCCGGCCCGGGGCTGACTACCATCGGCGTGATTGCATCCTATGGCCGCGCCCTCCGCGGCTTTTGCCAGGACGTACAGGATCTTTGCCAGGTTGTCTCCGATGGATGTCCTTTCCGAATTCTTCGAGCGCACCAGCCTCCAGGGGCGGCTGTTCTTCGCCGGCCGCGTGGACGGAGCGCTGGTGCTCGACAAGCCGCCGGGGATGGCGTTCATCCACCTGGTGGAGCGGGGCGGCATCGACATGGTCCAGCCAGGACTGCCAAAGGTATCGATCAGCGAACCCAGCGTGCTGTTCTGCCCCAGCAGTTGCCGTTATCAGTTGCGCTCCAACTCTATCGAGGGGGCCGAGCTGATCTGTGCGTCCTTCCAGTTCAGCCGTGGCCTGGCCCAGCCTTTTCCCCTCGGACTGGAAGAAACCCTGGTATTTCCCCTGGATGCGCTGGGCCATGCATTGCCGGTGATCCGCACCCTGGTGGGCGAGTTCCAGGGCGCGGCGCCCGGCAGGGCCAAGGCGCTCAATCTGTTGTTCGAGTACCTGTTTGTGCTGCTGGTACGGCGGGCGGTCGAGGACGGTCGGATTTCTGGTGGCCTGCTCTACGCCCTGCAGGATGGCCGGCTGGGGGCCGTACTCAGCCAGATTCACCGGGAACCGGAAGGGGAATGGAGCGTGGAGCGCATGGCGAACCTGGCGCTGATGTCCCGTTCGAAATTCTCCGCCTGCTTCAATCGGATCCTGGGGACATCTCCCATGGCCTATCTCACCGCCTGGCGCATGAAGACGGCGCAGGACCTTCTGCGTGAAGGGGTTCAGATCAAGGTGGTGGCCAACTCGGTGGGCTACAGCTCGCAGGCATCGTTCTCCCGGACATTTGCGAGCCTGGTGGGTTGCCCACCCGCGGAATGGATCAGGACGGTGGCGAAGGGCGAGGTAGAGGTGACCGCGCGGGTTTGTCCTCCCGTTCCGCCTGAGCCCTGATCAGGACTCCATGAAACGCAGGCCAGCGCCCTCGGCATCCACTCGCATCACTTCCATTTCCAGGATGGGTGCTTCGATCGGCAGGTCCTGGACTTGGCCGCGTACGATACTGCCGACTGTCAGAGCAGCCATATCGGGATGACGGACATAGACACCGCCATCGGAGAGATCGCGGGTCTGGGCAACCAGCTCACCAAAGCTCGGGTGGCTGATCTTGATCCTGCACTTCATCGGAGTTCGGGGAAATTGCCGCTGGTTCGCCATGGGATCGCATCATCCTGAAGCCGGTGAGCTGCCGACGTTAACGGTGTATCAGATCTGGAACAACCCTCACCCGGCCAGAAAAAAGGCGCATTCCGGCGCCTTTCTGCTCAATACCACTTCTTCTCGCCTTCGGGGCGTTTCTTGAAGCGCTTCATGCTCCACATGTACTGGGTCGGGTAGGCCCGCACGTACCTTTCCACCACCTGGCTCATGGCGGCGACGCCTTCTTCGACGTTCTCGCTGTACATGCCTTCGGGCGCGGCTTCGAGGATCACCTTGAAGCCCGAACCATCGGGCAGGCGCAGGGCATGCAGGAATACGCCGCGCGCCTTGCCGCCGGCCAGCATGCCGGGAACGAACTTGCTGGTCAGCGCCTGGGTGCCGAGGAAGGGCACGAAGACGCCAGCCGAGAGGCTGGGCTCAGGGTCGGCGGGGATGCCCACGGCGCCGCCCTTGCGCACTTCCTTGATGACACTGAGGATGCCTTCCTTGGTGGAAGGCGCCACGCGGTTACCCAGCTGCACGCGTTGCTTCTGCAGCAGATCGTCCACCGCCTTCAGCTTGGGCGGACGGTAGAAGATGATGGGTTTGCACTGGGCGCAGTAGAAGTGGTTGAGCACTTCCCAGTTGCCCAGGTGGCTGGTGATGCCCACCACGCCCTTGCCACTGGCCAGGGCCTCGTGCAGTACGTCGAGGCCTTCCACTTCGCGTACCAGTCCGATGGACTTCTCCGCCGGCCAGATCCAGGCGCAGGCGCTTTCGGTGAAGGTCCGGCCGATATCCTTCAGGCTCTGACCAACGCGCTGATCCAGTTCTGCCGGCGACCATTCGGGGAAGCACTTGGACAGGTTGATCCGCACCACATCGCGGGACCGGTTCGGCAGCTTCCACATCAGCCAGCCAATGGTCGCGCCAACCGCTTGCACGGCGCGCCAGGGCAACATCGCGAAGAGGCGCAGGAAGCCGACAATCAGCGCACCTTTCAACTTATCCACAGGCAACTCCAGGACGTTCGAAAGCGCGCATTCTACCCTCGCACCGGATCACAGGGTCAGCTCGCGATAACGGTCGCAGTCCGTGGTGTGATCCATGACCATGCCGGCGGCCTGCATGAAGGCGTAGCAGATAGTCGGGCCGACGAAAGTGAAGCCGGCCTTTTTCAATGCCTTGCTCATGGCTTCGGCCTCGGGCGTGACCGCCGGCACCTGGCCGCGCTCGCTGAAGTGGTTGACCTTCGGCTTCCCGCCGACGAAGGACCAGAGCAGCTTCACCGGGTCTTCCTGGCGCAGCCAGGCCTGGGCGTTCTGCCGGGCGGCCTTGAGCTTGAGGAAGTTGCGGATGATGCCCGGGTCCTGCATCAGCGTCTCGATCTCCTCGTCACTCATCGCCGCCAGCCGCTGCGGATCGAAACCGAACAGAACCTCGCGGTAGCGCGCTCGTTTCTTCAGGACGGTGATCCAGGACAGGCCGGCCTGGAAGCCTTCAAGCAGAAGCAGTTCGAAGAGCGCCGCAGGGTCCTTCAGCGGTACGCCCCATTCGGTGTCGTGGTAGGCGATGTAGAGGGGGTCGTCATTGCACCAGAAGCAGCGTGGCATAAGGCTTTCCATGCGGTTGCGGCGGGGTCGGATCGGGTATACTCCGGCATTTTCCGTCGAAGACCCAGCACAGGTGAAATTCGTGAGCCAGACTACGCCCGCCGTGCGCACCTTCCAAGACCTGATCCTCGCCCTGCAGCAGTACTGGGCCGAGCAGGGCTGCGTGGTGCTCCAGCCCTACGACATGGAAGTGGGCGCCGGTACTTTCCACACCGCCACCTTCCTCCGCGCCATCGGCCCGGAGACCTGGAACGCCGCCTACGTGCAGCCGTCCCGCCGTCCGACCGACGGCCGCTACGGCGAGAACCCCAACCGCCTGCAGCACTACTACCAGTTCCAGGTGGTCCTCAAGCCCAACCCGGAGAACTTCCAGGAGCTGTACCTCGGCTCGCTGAAGGCCATCGGCGTCGACCCGCTGGTGCATGACATCCGCTTCGTCGAAGACAACTGGGAATCGCCGACCCTCGGCGCCTGGGGCCTGGGCTGGGAAATCTGGCTGAACGGCATGGAAGTCACCCAGTTCACCTACTTCCAGCAGGTCGGTGGCATCGAGTGCTACCCGGTCACCGGCGAGATCACCTACGGTCTCGAGCGCCTGGCCATGTACATCCAGGGCGTCGATTCGGTGTATGACCTGATCTGGGCCGACGGTCCCTTCGGCAAGGTCACTTACGGCGACGTGTTCCACCAGAACGAAGTGGAGCAGTCGACTTACAACTTCGAGCACGCCAACGTCGAGAAGCTGTTCGAGCTGTTCGACTTCTACGAGAGTGAAGCGAACCGCCTCATCGAGCTGCAGCTGCCGCTGCCGACCTACGAGATGGTCCTCAAGGCCTCCCACACCTTCAACCTGCTGGACGCCCGTCGCGCCATCTCGGTGACCGAGCGCCAGCGCTACATCCTGCGCGTGCGCACCCTGGCCCGCGCCGTGGCGCAAAGCTACCTGCAGGCGCGCGCGCGTCTCGGCTTCCCCATGGCCACTCCCGAACTGCGTGACGAAGTACTGGCCAAGCTGGAGGCTCAAGAATGAGTGCACAAGATTTCCTGGTAGAGCTGGGCACTGAAGAGCTGCCTCCCAAGGCCCTGAATTCCCTGGGTGACGCCTTCCTCGGCGGCATCGAGCAAGGCCTCAAGGCCGCCGGTCTGGGCTATGCCAAGGCGCAAGTCTTCGCCGCCCCGCGCCGTCTGGCCGTGTTGGTGGAACAACTGGCCACCCAGCAACCCGATCGCAGCGTCAACCTCGACGGTCCGCCGATCCAGGCCGCCTTCGATGCCGAAGGCAAGCCGACCCAGGCCGCACTGGGCTTCGCCCGCAAGTGCGGCGTCGACCTGGAGCAGATCGACAAGAGCGGTCCGAAACTGAAGTTCAGCCAGTCCATCCCCGGCCAGCCGGCCGCAGGCTTGCTGCCGGGCATCGTCGAAACCTCCCTGTCTGCCCTGCCGATTCCGAAGCGCATGCGCTGGGCCGCTCGCCGCGAAGAGTTCGTCCGTCCGACCCAGTGGCTGGTCATGCTGTTCGGCGACGACGTGGTGGATTGCACGATCCTCACCCAGAAAGCCGGTCGTGAGTCCCGTGGCCACCGTTTCCACAACCCGGACAACATCCGCATCAGCAAGCCTTCCACCTACCTGGAAGACCTGCGCAGCGCTCACGTGCTGGCCGACTTCGCTGAACGCCGCGAGATCATCGCCAAGCGTGTCGCCGAACTGGCTACCGAACAGAACGGCACTGCCGTGGTGCCCGCCGACCTGCTGGACGAAGTGACGGCCCTGGTCGAGTGGCCGGTGCCGCTGGTGTGCTCCTTCGAGGAGCGCTTCCTCGCCGTACCCCAGGAAGCCCTGATCTCCACCATGCAGGACAACCAGAAGTACTTCTGCCTGCTGGATGCAAACGGCAAGCTGCTGCCGCGCTTCATCACCGTGGCCAACGTGGTCAGCAAGGACCCGGCGCAGATCGTCTCCGGTAACGAGAAAGTGGTTCGCCCGCGCCTCACCGACGCCGAGTTCTTCTTCAAGCAGGATAAGAAGCAGAAGCTCGAAGTCTTCAACGAGCGCCTGAAGAACGTGGTGTTCCAGGCCCAGCTCGGTACCGTCTACGAGAAAGCAGAACGCGTATCCCGCCTCGCGGGTTTCGTGGCCGAGCAGATCGGCGCCGATCCGGCCCGCGCTGCGCGCGCCGGCATTCTCGCCAAGTGCGACCTGGCCACCGAAATGGTCGGCGAATTCCCGGAAATGCAGGGCATCGCTGGCTACTACTACGCGACCAACGACGGTGAGCCGGAAGACGTCGCCAAGGCGCTGAACGAGCAGTACATGCCCCGTGGCGCCGGCGCCGAGCTGCCGCAGACCCTCACCGGTGCCGCCGTTGCCGTGGCTGACAAGCTGGACACCCTGGTGGGTATCTTCGGCATCGGCATGCTGCCCACCGGCAGCAAGGACCCCTTCGCCCTGCGCCGCCAGGCCCTGGGCGTCCTGCGCATCCTCATCGAGAAGCAGCTGAACCTCGACCTCGCGGCAGCCGTCGCCTTCGCCATCGACCTCTACGGCGCCAAGGTGAAGGCTGAGGGTCTTGCCGAGCAGGTGCTGGAGTTCGTCTTCGACCGCCTGCGCGCCCGCTACGAGGACGAAGGTGTGGACGTCGCCGTCTACCTGTCGGTACGCGCCCTGCAGCCGTCCTCTGCATTGGACTTCGACCAGCGCGTGCAGGCCGTCCAGGCCTTCCGCAAGCTGCCGGAAGCCGCTGCGCTGGCCGCCGCCAACAAGCGCGTGTCCAACCTGCTGAGCAAGTCTGAGGGCAGCGTTCCGAACAGCGTCGACAACGCCCTGCTGCAGGAACCCGCCGAGCAGGCCCTGGCCAAGGCCGTGGCCGACGCCGAACAGGCCCTGGCGAACGCCGGCAGCTACCGCGAAACCCTGGAGCGCCTGGCCAGCCTGCGCGAGCCGGTGGACAGCTTCTTCGAAGCGGTACTGGTCAACGCCGAAGACGCCGCAGTACGCAGCAACCGCTATGCACTGCTGGCCAGGCTGCGCGGCCTGTTCCTGGGCGTGGCTGACATTTCGGTACTGGGCTAAGTGACAGCGCGCGCCAGACCCGAGGCAGAGCGCTTCGGGTCAGGCGCGGCGTTTCAGGCGTCGTTCATGAAATTACTCATTCTCGACCGCGATGGAGTCATCAACGAAGACTCCGACGCGTACATAAAATCGCTCGAGGAATGGATCCCCATTCCCACCGCCATCGCCGCCATCGCGCGCCTGAGCAAGGCCGGCTGGACCGTGGCCGTGGCCACCAATCAATCCGGCATCGCTCGCGGCTATTACGACCTCGCCACGCTGGAGTCCATGCATGCGCGTTTGCGCGAGATGGTGGCGGAGCAGGGCGGCGAACTGGGCGTGATCGAGTACTGCCCGCATGGCCCGAACGATGGCTGTGATTGCCGCAAACCGCAACCCGGCATGCTCAGGCGCATCGCTGCGCACTATGGCGTGGACCTTGCTGGCATCTGGTTCGTTGGCGACAGCAGTGGTGACCTGGAAGCCGCGCTGGCCGTCGATTGTCAGCCCGTTCTGGTGAAGACCGGCAAGGGCGAACGAACCCTGGCCAAGCAGTTGCCAGCGGGCACCCTGGTATTCGACGATCTGGCGGCAGTCGCCACACATCTACTTCAGTAAGGTCAACAGCTCCCATGACGACAGTGCAGGCCATCAGAACCTTCCTTTTCTACCTGCTGCTGTCGCTGAGCGCCTTCATCTGGGGCACGCTGAGCCTCTTCTTCGCGCCATTCATGCCGTTTCGCGCGCGCTACCGCTTCATCGTCTGGCGCTGGTGCCGGTTCGCCGTCTGGCTGACCAAGGTGATGGTGGGAATCCGTTATGAAGTGAAAGGCGAGGAGAACATCCCGGCGCAACCCTGCGTGATTCTCGCCAAGCACCAGAGCACCTGGGAGACCTTCTACCTCTCCGGCGCGTTCGAGCCTCTCAGCCAGGTGGTCAAACGCGAGCTGCTGCGCGTTCCCTTCTTCGGCTGGGCCATGGCGCTGATGAAGCCTATCGCCATCGATCGCAGCAACCCCAAGGCGGCACTCAAGCAGCTCGCTGCCCAGGGCGACGAGCGCCTCAAGCAGGGCGCCTGGGTCCTGATCTTCCCGGAAGGTACTCGTGTTCCGGTGGGGGAGATGGGCAAGTTCTCTCGCGGTGGCACGGCCCTCGCGGTCAACGCCGGCCTACCGGTTCTGCCTGTAGCGCACAACGCCGGCCACTTCTGGCCCAAGGCGGGCTGGGCCAAATACCCGGGGACCATCCAGGTCGTAATCGGTCCGGTCATGCATGCGGAAGGCGAGGGCCCCAGGGCCATTGCCGAGTTGAACGACAGGGCGTTTGCCTGGGTGGAAGCCACTCAGCGCGAGATCGAAGGTCCGCAGATCACTGCCAAGGTCGAGTATCCGGCCTGAACTGTGGATAAGCTGTGAACAAAATTTTGGCGAATCGCCGATATCATAGCTCAAGGCCCTGATTTACAAGGCTTTGCATTTCACACTAGGTCTTAGCGAGAAAGTGCATAACGCTTTCTCGCCTCTCCACATCACCCCTTCAGGTAACGCGAATCCAGGCTGTTGAAGCACTGGATGATCCGTTCGCGCGCAACGCCTGGGAAGTTCTTTTCAGTCAGGACCACCAGAACCGCGGGCTTGACCCTGCCTGAGCGCAACTGGCGCATCATGTACGCGCTTATCTCTTCGTCAGTGATGCTTGATGCATCACCCTTGCTCTCATCCATCCCATTGCTCCTGTACGGCCTCCAGGGCCCCTGCAAGCGCTTCCAGGCTACGCCCACTCTATGCAGGTGCGAAGCACCCCTACCAACGGGAACGAGCAGGAACGCTTGAGCCAGGCGGTATTCGAATAAACGGGGGGAGGGAATTTTGCAGAAGCCGGAAAGCACTGAGGGGAGCCGAAGCTCCCCTCAAATGTTTATTTCATTTTATTGTTGTTGTTTTTATCAGTATTCGTTGTTGTTCTTCGCTCCTGGCTACTAACGCAACCAGAAATGGCTGGTCCCAACTGGACCGAGGGCAAACGGATTTTTTTGGACGCTGATCATGTCATCGTCATTGCTGAACCAACCAGAGCGCCGCTACCTCAAGGTAGTTTTATTGTTCTTTTGCTCTAGTCACCGGGTATGGAACGACACACCCTGTCCAAAAAAATCGGTTTGCTTCTTCTCTGTGCTGTTGTTTTTGTTCTGTCAGAGTCGAAAACGTTCTTTTTGAAGCTTTTTATTGTTGTTGTGCCATATAGAAAGCATGCCGCGTGCCAACTTTTATAAAAACCTTATAAATCAGCACCTTATATAAATAGATCATTTTTTAGCGATCGTTCATTGCCCCAATCTGTTCCCTTACGACCCGTCCGGATAAGCCTCGACGAAGGAAGGGGTAACACTCCGGGGGCAAGTTCCCCTGCATAGTGTTACCCGCTGTTTCTACTAGGTAACCCGTTGCTGAGAAAGGAAAAAACGCGGTGAAGGTTCATTTCGAACTTGCCGCCAGCACCGAGCGGAGCCACTCCCTGGGTGTCTTCATTTCCCCGACATCGAATACGAATTCCTGCCCACGGTACGCGCTCCGCAACCGGCAAATCTCGCCCACACGCTCCCATCGATCCAGTCGCCGGTGATAACTCAGCCCAGGGCTTTCCTCGCTCGGCGCGAAGAAATCTGGCAAATGCCAGTAAGTCTGTACCTTCGCCTCCGGAGCAGTCAGGACCAGGCGATTGTCGACGCCGGGAAATACTCCAGCCCCGGCATGCGCTGTCCCGTCCAGACATAGCTGCTCTGCTGCAAGGTAGAGTGTGTTGTGCGGATCAGGCGCATAAGCAAAGTGCGGGTGATATCGCGCCCAGGGCAATGCGTCGGATGGCAACTCGTCGATCTTTAGAACTTCGCCCACGCACAGCCAGCCCCAGATGATCTGCCGAGTCATCTGGCCAGGAATGAATCGCCAGACTCCCTGCACATTCTCCACAGGTCGAAATGAACCGAAGAACAAGAAGAGATCACCGACTGCCACGCCTTCGTTGCGTAGATGTCCTTGGGCACTGCCACTTTGCCCCAACATGGGCCGCCAGCCATAAGCACGCGGCAGGGCGTCGAAGCGAATATCGGGATCAAGATGGGCGCCCCTGCAACTCCATGCTGGTTTGCCTCCCAACTGGCTAACCAGCTCCCCAAGATTGATGCCTTCATAAGCAATGTCGCCGTATCGAACCGGCGAGCCCTCATCTGGGATCGGCAGCGAACAGAGGCTTCCATCAGGCAGGATCGGGCTGGGAAATCCGCCCGCGGATGAATCGAAGCCCTTTCGGCTCAGGATAATGCGCAACCCACTTCCCTCGTTTCGCGGCGACGTTCTGAAGCATCGCCTCATTATCCGTTTCGGCGATTTCCTATCTGTATAGCTTCCCCCAAAAAAGAAGCCCCAGCTGTTGGCCGGGGCTTCCTGGAAGGGCTTCGTTTCGTTCGTCAGACGTCGAGGTTAGACACCGCCAAGGCGTTGCTCTCGATGAAGTCACGGCGCGGTTCCACTGCATCGCCCATCAGGGTATTGAAGATCTGGTCCGCGGCAATCGCGTCTTCGATGGTGACCTTGAGCATACGACGGACGTTCGGGTCCATTGTGGTTTCCCACAGCTGCTCCGGGTTCATCTCACCCAGCCCCTTATAGCGCTGGATGGTGTGACGCTTGGTGCTTTCGGTCATCAGCCAGGCCAGGGCTTCCTTGAAGCTGGCAACCGGTTTCTTGCGCTCGCCGCGCTGCACGTAGGCACCGTCTTCCAGCAGGTTGTTGAGCTGGTTACCCAGATCGGTCACCTGGCGGTAGTCATTGCTCGCGAAGAAGTCACGGTTGAAGGTGATGTAGTGGGAGAGACCATGGGCAGTCTGTTCCACTTCCGGCAGCCACAGGTGGCGCTCACGATCTTCGCGCAGGCTCGCGGTGTAGGTCAGGCCGGATTTCTCGGCAGCCTTCAGACGCGCCTGGAACGCTTCCAGCCAAGCCTGCATCACTGCCTGGTCAGAGAGCTGGTCGACGCTGACGCGAGGCAGATAGATCATGTGCTCGGTCAGTTCCTGCGGGTACAGGCGCGACAAACGCTTCAGGGTACGCATCACGCCGCGGTACTCGTTCACCAGTCGCTCAAGTGCCTCACCGGAAAGGCCAGGGGCATTCTCGTTAACGTGCAGGCTGGCATCTTCCAGGGCCGACTGGGTCATGTACTCGTCCATGGCCTCGTCATCCTTGATGTACTGCTCCTGCTTGCCTTTCTTGACCTTGTACAGCGGCGGTTGGGCAATGTAGATGTAGCCTCGCTCGACCAGTTCAGGCATTTGCCGGAAGAAGAAGGTCAGCAGCAGGGTACGGATGTGCGAACCGTCGACGTCGGCGTCGGTCATGATGATGATGTTGTGGTAACGCAGCTTGTCGATGTTGTATTCCTCGCGGCCGATCCCACATCCCAATGCGGTGATCAGGGTGCCGACTTCCTGCGAGGACAGCATCTTGTCGAAACGAGCTTTTTCCACGTTGAGGATCTTGCCCTTGAGCGGCAGGATCGCTTGGGTCTTGCGGTTACGCCCCTGCTTTGCCGAGCCACCCGCGGAGTCACCCTCCACGATGTAGAGTTCGGAAAGGGCAGGGTCCTTCTCCTGGCAGTCGGCCAGTTTTCCTGGCAGACCCGCGATGTCCAGGGCGCCTTTACGGCGAGTCATCTCACGAGCCTTGCGGGCTGCTTCACGGGCACGCGCGGCGTCGATCATCTTGCCGACCACGGCCTTGGCTTCGTTCGGGTTCTCCAGCAGGAAGTCGGCGAAGTATTTGCCCATTTCCTGTTCGACCGCGGTCTTGACCTCGGAGGAGACCAGCTTGTCTTTGGTCTGGGAACTGAACTTGGGATCCGGCACCTTGACCGAGATAATGGCGGTCAGACCTTCACGAGCATCGTCACCGGTGGTGGCGATCTTGTACTTCTTCGCCAGGCCTTCCTGCTCGATGTAGTTGTTCAGATGACGAGTGAGGGCAGAGCGGAAGCCTGCCAGGTGGGTACCACCGTCACGCTGGGGAATGTTGTTGGTGAAGCAGAGGATGTTTTCGTTGAAGCTGTCGTTCCACTGAAGGGCAACTTCTACACCAACGCCATCTTCTTCGCGCTGGACATTGAAGTGGAACACTTCGTTGACGGCGGTCTTGTTGGTGTTCAGGTACTCGACGAAGGCTTTCAAACCGCCTTCGTACTTGAACATTTCCTCTTTGCCGCTGCGCTCGTCACGCAGCACGATGCCAACGCCGGAGTTCAGGAAGGACAGTTCGCGGATACGCTTGGCCAGGATGTCCCAGCTGAAGTGGATATTGGTGAAGGTCTCCGCGGAAGCCTTGAAGTGCACTTCGGTGCCAGTGCCTTCGGTTTCACCAACGGGGCGCAGCGCGAACTGCGGAACACCGTGACGATAGATCTGTTCCCAGACCTGGCCAGCGCGGCGAATGGTCAGCCGCAGTTCTTCGGAGAGGGCATTCACCACGGACACACCCACGCCGTGCAGACCGCCGGAGACCTTGTAGGTGTTGTCGTCGAACTTACCGCCGGCGTGGAGCACGGTCATGATGACCTCGGCAGCAGAAACCCCTTCTTCCTTATGGATATCCACGGGAATGCCACGCCCGTTGTCGCGAACGGTGATGGACTCATCGGTGTGGATGGTAATGCTGATTTCCGAGCAGAAGCCGGCAAGTGCTTCGTCGATCGAGTTATCGACGACTTCGAACACCATGTGGTGCAGACCTGTCCCATCATCGGTGTCGCCGATGTACATACCGGGGCGTTTGCGTACGGCATCCAGCCCCTTCAGCACCTTGATGCTGGAAGAGTCGTACGTGTTGTTCTCGCTCATGCTTCACTCCCGATGATCGTAGGGCTGATACAGCCATGTTCCACGTGGAACATGGCGACCGGCGTATCCGTGCGCCAGCCGTCCCTCAGAAATTCATGGTCAACACAGGTGATGAACACCTGGCAATCCAAATCTTCCAACAATCGGCACAGTGACTGCCGATGCTGTTCGTCCAACTCTGACGGTAAGTCGTCAACTAGATAGATGCACTGACCGCGCTTCGCCTGGTTGACCAAATGGCCTTGCGCGATACGTAGTGCGCAAACAACCAGCTTTTGCTGACCGCGCGACAGAATGTCCGCCGCACTATGTGCACCTGAACGCAATCGCAAGTCGGCACGTTGCGGCCCTGCCTGGGTATGTCCCATCTGCTGGTCACGGAAGAGGGAAGTGCTCAGCACTTCGGACAGTTCTCGGTCCTTGTCCCAGCCGCGGTAGTAACTGAGTGTGAGACTATCGAGTTCCACAAGCTCAGAAAGAATCCGTTCAAAGACCGGCTTCAACGCCTGAATGTAGGCTCGTCGATACTGGTCTATTTCATCACTGGCCAGGCACAACTCACGGTCCCAAGCCGCCTGCGAAGCGGCGTCAAGTGTACCATGCCGGAGCCACGAGTTCCGCTGCCGCAGGGCCTTCTGGAGCCTTTGCCAGGCTCCCATGAACCGAGGTTCCACGTGGAACACTCCCCAGTCGAGAAACTGTCGACGGATCTTGGGAGCACCCTCGAGCAGACGGAAACTGTCTGGGTTGATCAGTTGCAACGGCAGCGCTTCGGCAAGCTGGGCAGCGCTCTTCGCGTTCTGTCCGTCGATGCGAATCTGGAACTCGCCCTGACGATCACGAGAAACACCAAGATTGGCTTGCCCACCTTCGCCAAGACTGACTTGGCCAAAGACGGTACAAGACGGCTGTTCGTACTGGATGACGGGCTGGAGGCGGGTACTGCGAAATGAACGCGCGAGGCCGAGGAGGTAAATGGCTTCTAGCAGGCTGGTTTTTCCGCTGCCGTTGGCGCCGTAAAGAATATTGATGCGGGGGGAGGGGGAGAGGGTCACCGGGTGCAGATTACGCACACCGGTGACCGAGATACGGCTTAAGGACATTGAGTCGTTACAGACGCATCGGCATTACGACGTAAGAGGAATCGTCGTTGTCGGCTTCCTGGACCAGAGCACTGCTGTTGGCATCGGACAGGATCAGGCGAACCTGTTCGGTAGACATGACGCCCAGTACGTCCAGCAGGTAGCTGACGTTGAAACCGATCTCCAGGTTGCTGCCGCCGTACTCCACGGCAACCTCTTCCTCCGCCTCTTCCTGCTCCGGGTTATTTGCCTGGATCTTCAGCAGACCCGCCGCCAGGGTGAGACGAATGCCACGATACTTCTCGTTGGAAAGAATCGCAGTACGACTGAACGCCTCGCGCAGAGCTTGTCGATCACCAACGACCAGCTTGTCGCCGCCGCGGGGAAGCACACGCTCATAGTCCGGGAACTTACCATCCACCAGTTTCGACGTGAAGGTGAACTCACCGGTCGTGGCGCGAATATGGTGTTGGCCGAGAACGATGCGAACCTCGCCGTCCTGTTCAGTCAGCAGACGTGCCAGCTCCAGGATGCCCTTGCGCGGAACGATAACCTGATGACGTTCTGCGGCTTCAATCCCGGCATTCATGGCACACATCGCCAGACGGTGACCGTCGGTGGCGACAGCACGCAGGACACCGGCATTCACTTCCAGCAGCATGCCGTTCAGGTAGTAACGTACATCCTGCTGTGCCATCGCAAAGCTGGTGCGCTCGATCAGGCGACGCAGCTTGCTCTGTACCAGGCTGAAGTTCAGCGAGCCAGGACCTTCTTCCACAGTCGGGAAGTCGTTGGCTGGCAAGGTGGAAAGCGTGAATCGGCTGCGGCCTGCCTTAATCAGGAGCTTCTGCTCATCGACGCGAATGTCGATCAGCGCATCGCTCGGCAGACTCTTGCAAATGTCCATCAGCTTCCGCGCGGGTACGGTGATCTCACCTGGCTCCGCCGGCTCCTCCAGGGCAACGCGCCCAACCAACTCGACCTCGAGGTCGGTGCCGGTCAACGACAGCTGCTGGCCTTCGACCACCAGCAATACGTTGGAGAGGACCGGCAAGGTCTGGCGGCGCTCTACGACGCCGGCGACCAGTTGCAGGGGTTTCAACAGGGCTTCGCGTTGAATTGTGAAATGCATGGTCTAGTCCCTTGCCTCTTGGGCTGCGGTCAGGTGGTCAATGTACGCAGCAGATTCTTGTAATCCTCGCGGATATCCGCGTCGGATTCCCTTAATTGCGCAATCTTACGACAGGCGTGAAGCACCGTGGTGTGGTCTCTTCCGCCGAATGCGTCGCCGATTTCCGGCAGGCTGTGATTGGTCAATTCCTTGGACAGCGCCATGGCGACCTGACGCGGACGAGCCACCGAACGCGAACGGCGCTTGGAAAGCATGTCGGACATCTTGATCTTGTAGTACTCGACTACGGTGCGCTGGATGTTGTCGATGCTGACCAATTTGTCCTGCAGGGCCAGGAGGTCCTTGAGCGACTCGCGGATCAGCTCGATGGTGATGTCACGTCCCATGAAGTGGGCATGCGCGATCACACGCTTCAACGCACCTTCCAGCTCACGCACGTTGGAACGGATGCGCTGGGCAATGAAGAACGCGGCATCGTGCGGCAGATCGACCTTGGCCTGCTCGGCCTTCTTCATCAGGATCGCCACGCGAGTTTCCAGTTCCGGCGGCTCGACAGCCACCGTCAGGCCCCAACCAAAGCGGGACTTGAGACGTTCTTCGAGGCCTTCGATTTCCTTGGGATACCGGTCGCTGGTGAGGATCACCTGCTGCCCGCCTTCCAGCAGGGCGTTGAAGGTGTGGAAAAACTCCTCCTGCGAACGCTCCTTGCGGGCGAAGAACTGGATATCGTCGATCAGCAATGCGTCCACCGAACGGTAGAAACGCTTGAACTCGTTGATCGCGTTCAGCTGCAACGCCTTCACCATATCCGCCACGAAACGCTCGGAATGCAGGTAAACCACCTTGGCATTCGGATTCTTCTTCAGCAGATGGTTACCCACAGCGTGCATCAAGTGAGTTTTACCGAGGCCGACTCCGCCATAGAGGAACAACGGGTTGTAGCCGTGCTTCGGATTGTCCGCAACCTGCCAAGCAGCGGCGCGCGCCAACTGGTTCGACTTACCCTCGACGAAGTTTTCGAAGGTGAAGGTGCGGTTCAGATAGCTGGTGTGCTTCAAAGCACCTTCGACCTGCACGGAGCGTTCGGTACGAATCGCCGGCGCGGGCGTGACCGATGCCAATGGATCGAGATTGTCGCGGGATTCTTCCACGGTCTCGATGCGCATCTGCGGAGGTGCGATAGGAGCAGGGGCTGGCGGCGGAGCCATGACAGGCGGCGGAGGCGGTGGTGCCTTCCGCGGAGCCGGGCTGCGCTTGCTACCTATTAATAAGGAAAGGGCAGGCGCCAGGCCATTGCCTCGTTCGCCAAGCAACTCGAGAAGCCGGCCCATGTACTTTTCATTGACCCAATCGAGCACGAACCGGTTAGGCGCATACACGCGCAGTTCGTCTCCATCGGCTTCAACCTGCAATGGGCGGATCCAGGTGTTGAATTGCTGGGCAGGCAGCTCATCGCGCAGGAGCTCCACGCACTGCTGCCAAAGTTCCACTGACACGGATATCCCCCAAGTCGGAAAGGTGCCGGACGCAAAAAAACAGCCGTCATTGTAGCGGCCGCCCGGAAAGTTATCCACACGAAAAAGGGCGAATGGTTGAATAAAATCAAGATCTTATTCACCACCTGAAATAAGCCTGTGATTGGCATGAATCTTGTGGATAACCATGGTTTAACCGGGCTGTTCTCCCTGGGGAAAACTCATTGCACAACCTGCCTGTGGGTAAAAGGCCATTTCACCCCCAGCTTCTGCACGGCAACCGCACAGCCAGGACACGTCTTTTCGACAAGGTTGTTAGCCCGCTCATCAACAGGCAGAATGCGCCTTCTACGAGGTTTTCCACAGGAAGGCCGCCCACCAGTTTCTAAAAACATAACCAAGCTTTCTTAAATTTTCCTTCCTTCTATATTCTTTTGCTCAGCGGTACTGGTTGGAAATTGACCTGCACGCCGCGTTTCACTAGAATCGCCGGTCTCTTTAAACGGGGGCCACTTCCGGCCCGTAGTGACCACCAGGTAAAGCATCATGAAACGCACTTTCCAACCCAGCACCATCAAGCGCGCTCGCACCCACGGTTTCCGTGCCCGCATGGCCACCAAGAACGGCCGTCAAGTCCTGTCGCGTCGTCGCGCCAAGGGCCGCAAGCGCCTGACCGTCTGATTATCCGGAACGGGTGGTGAGTCAGGGCTTCGGTCGGGAAAAGCGTCTGCTGGTCCCCCGACAATTCAAGGCAGTCTTCGACTCACCGACCGGGAAGGTTCCCGGCAAGCACGTCCTGCTCCTCGCGCGTGACAACGGTCTCGATCATCCCCGCCTGGGTCTGGTGATCGGTAAGAAGAGCGTCAAGCTCTCCGTTGAGCGCAATCGCCTGAAACGCCAGATACGCGAATCCTTCCGCCACAACCTCGAGCTGTTGGTCGGGTGGGACATCGTGATCGTGGCGCGCAAAGGCATTGGCGATCTGGAGAATCCCGAGCTGAAGCATCAGTTCGGCAAACTCTGGAAGCGCCTGGCGCGCAGCCGGACTCGCCCTGAACCATCAACCGGATCAGGGGTGTCCGACAGTCCCCATGCGTAAACTGGCCCTCGTTCCGATCCAGTTTTACCGCTATGCCATCAGCCCGCTGATGGCCAGTCACTGTCGTTTCTATCCCAGCTGTTCCTGCTACGCGCAGGAAGCCATCGAACAGCATGGCGTCCTGCGTGGCGGCTGGCTGACCCTGCGTCGGCTGGGCCGCTGTCACCCGTGGAATCCGGGCGGATATGACCCGGTGCCACCCGCCAACACATCCCAATCCTCTTCGATGGCCGAGTAATCATGGATATCCAACGCTCGATCCTGATCGTCGCCCTGGCAATCGTGTCCTACCTGATGGTTCTGCAGTGGAACCAGGACTACGGCCAGGCCGCCCTGCCGACCGCGGGCACCAGCGCGAACACCGCGCAAGCGACCCTGCCGGACGACACCGCAAGCGCCAAGACCAGCGACGATGTGCCGACTGCCTCCACTGCGGAGCGCAACGAGCCAGCCGTCGCCCAGGTTGCCCCCAGCAGCGACCTGATCCGCGTTGAAACCGATGTGCTCAACCTGGCCATCGACCCGAACGGCGGTGACATCGTCCAGCTGACCCTGCCGAAGTACCCACGTCGCCAGGACCATCCGGACATTCCGTTCCAGCTGTTCGACAACGGTGGCGAGCGTCTCTACCAGGCACAGAGCGGCCTCGTTGGCGCCAACGGTCCGGATGCCCGCGCCAATGGTCGTCCGCTCTACAGCGCGAGCCAACGCAGCTACAAGTTGGCCGACGGCCAGGAGCAGTTGGTAGTGGACCTGAGCTTCAGCGAAGCCGGCGTCAACTACACCAAGCGCTTCACCCTGACTCGTGGCAAGTACGAGCTGCAGGTGTCGTACAAGATCGAGAATCAGAGCGCTCAGCCCTGGACCGGCAGCATGTACGCCCAGCTGAAGCGTGATGCCAGCGCCGACCCGTCCACCACCACCGCAACCGGCGTATCCACCTACCTGGGCGCGGCGGTCTGGACCCCGGATGAGCCGTACAAAAAGATCTCCATGAAGGACATGGACAAGCAGTCCTTTAAGGAAAACGTCCAGGGCGGCTGGGTTGCCTGGCTGCAGCACTACTTCGTGACCGCCTGGGTCGCGGACAAGGACCAGAACAGCGCTGTACAGACCCGCAAGGATTCCAAGGGTAATTACATCGTTGGTTTCGTGGGTTCCGCGCTGAACGTTCCGGCAGGTGCCTCCGCCGAAACTTCCGCCACCCTGTATGCCGGTCCCAAAGTCCAGAGCCACCTGAAGGCGCTTTCTCCGGGCCTGGAACTGACCGTCGACTACGGCTTCCTGTGGTTCATCGCCCAGCCGATTTTCTGGCTGCTGCAACATATCCACAGCCTGCTGGGTAACTGGGGCTGGTCGATCATCGTCCTGACCATCCTGATCAAAGCCGCGTTCTTCCCGCTCTCGGCAGCCAGCTACAAGTCCATGGCGCGCATGCGTGCCGTGTCGCCGAAGCTGCAAGCGCTGAAGGAACAGCACGGTGACGATCGCCAGAAGATGTCCCAGGCGATGATGGAGCTGTACAAGAAGGAGAAGATCAATCCGCTGGGCGGCTGCCTGCCGATCCTCGTGCAGATGCCGGTCTTCCTGGCCCTCTACTGGGTGCTCCTGGAAAGCGTGGAAATGCGCCAGGCCCCGTGGATGTTCTGGATCACCGACCTGTCGATCAAGGATCCGTTCTTCATCCTGCCGATCATCATGGGCGCCACCATGTTCATCCAGCAGCAGCTGAACCCGACCCCGCCGGATCCCATGCAGGCCAAGGTGCTGAAGCTGATGCCGATCATCTTCACCTTCTTCTTCCTCTGGTTCCCGGCCGGCCTGGTGGTTTACTGGGTGGTCAACAACATCCTGTCGATCGCGCAGCAGTGGTACATTACCCGGCAGATCGAGGCGGCCAGCAAGAAGGCAGCAGCCTGACAGCGACGCCAGTCAGCTTGAACAAGACGCCCCCTCTGGGGGCGTCTTGCTATCCGCCATCCGCAGATCCTTGGGTACACACAAATGAATCCTGTCCGTGACACCATCGCCGCTGTCGCCACCGCCCAGGGACGCGGTGGCGTAGGCATTGTCCGCGTTTCCGGGCCACACGCGGCTCGAATAGCCGAGGCCATCAGTGGCCGGCAACCCAGGCCTCGCTTCGCACACTACGGGCCGTTCCTCGACGCCTCGGGTCAAACCCTCGATGAGGGCATCGCCCTCTACTTCCCCGGCCCCAACTCCTTTACCGGTGAAGACGTCTTTGAATTGCAAGGGCACGGCGGACCGGTGGTGATGGACCTGCTGCTGCGTCGCTGCATGGAATTGGGGGCTCGTCAGGCTCGCCCGGGCGAGTTCAGCGAGCGTGCGTTCCTCAATGACAAGCTCGATCTGGCCCAGGCCGAAGCGATCGCCGACCTGATCGAAGCCAGCTCCGAACAAGCTGCACGCAATGCGTTGCGCTCCCTTCAGGGGGAATTCTCCCGGCGGGTGCATTCCCTTACGGAGAAGCTGATCGAACTGCGCATTTATGTGGAGGCGGCGATCGACTTCCCGGAGGAAGAAATCGACTTCCTTGCCGATGGCCATGTTCTGGGCCTGCTGGATGGTGTGCGCGATAACTTATCCACAGTTATACGCGAAGCTGGCCAAGGGGCGCTGTTGCGCGACGGCATGACCGTGGTGATTGCTGGACGTCCGAACGCCGGTAAATCGAGTCTGCTGAACGCCCTGGCAGGACGCGAAGCAGCCATCGTCACGGACATTGCCGGCACCACCCGCGACGTATTGCGCGAACATATCCACATCGATGGCATGCCTCTTCACGTTGTGGATACTGCTGGCCTGCGCGACACGGACGACCATGTGGAAAAGATCGGCGTGGAACGTGCGCTCAAGGCCATTGGCGAAGCGGATCGCGTGCTGCTGGTGATCGACGCCACAGCCCCAGAGGCTGCAGATCCTTTTGCCCTATGGCCTGAATTCCTGGATCAGACTCCTGACCCAAGCAGAGTCACCCTGATTCGCAACAAGGCGGACCTCAGCGGCGACTCCGTTGGCCTGGAGGTCAGCGAAGATGGCCATGTCACCATCAGCCTTTCCGCTCGATCCGGTGAGGGGCTGGAGCTCCTGCGTGAGCACCTGAAGGACTGCATGGGTTATCAACAGACCTCTGAAAGCAGCTTCAGCGCTCGCCGTCGCCATCTGGAAGCCCTCCGCCAGGCAGGCTCATTCCTCGATCACGGCCGCTCTCAGCTCACCCTCGCGGGCGCCGGTGAATTGCTGGCAGAAGACCTGCGCCAGGCCCAGCAGGCTCTGGGAGAGATCACCGGCGCATTCAGCTCTGACGATCTTCTCGGTCGCATCTTCTCCAGCTTCTGCATCGGCAAATAAGCCGACCTTCCTCTTTTTCTTATCCACAGACTACGTGACTGCCTGCACTCCAGGCGGTCCGTCGCTGTCTGCCCGCACGAAAAATACCGTTCCTGAACCCTGTTGATAAGTAAGCGATAACCCAGTCCATAACCCTGGTGAAAACCCAAGGGATAAATCCCCTGTGCATAACCCATCATTGCGTGCACAGCTTTCTGACGGCATACACAACGGCTACTGGCAGGAATGTAACAGGCTTATCATTCCCTGAAACTATCGTCGTTGAAGGCCTAGAACAACTTATCCACAGAAAAGGTCTTCCCTAAGGAATAAACATAAGAACAAGCTTTTTAAAAAATTCTTCTCTTTTGTTTTCTTTTACCCACAGGGACATTTCCACAGATGGATAACTTTTCTGGAAAAGCTCGAACCGGACACGTTGGCTATTTTTTGGCCAGACGGCTTCAAGCGAATGGGGAAATTCCCCTATACTGTGCGGCTTTCTCTATTTCCCAGCCTTGAACAGGCACGAGGTGCGCGGTGGATTTTCCTTCCCGTTTTGACGTGATCGTGATCGGTGGCGGCCATGCCGGCACTGAGGCCGCCTTGGCAGCCGCACGCATGGGCGTGAAGACCCTTCTGCTTACCCACAATGTCGAAACCCTCGGCCAGATGAGCTGTAACCCGGCCATCGGCGGTATCGGCAAGAGTCATCTGGTCAAGGAGATCGATGCCCTGGGCGGCGCCATGGCGACCGCCACCGATCTGGGCGGCATTCAGTTCCGAGTGCTGAACAGCCGCAAAGGCCCAGCGGTGCGTGCTACCCGTGCCCAGGCAGATCGCGTCCTCTACAAGGCAGCCATTCGCGAAATTCTCGAGAATCAGCCGAACCTGTGGATATTCCAGCAGGCCTGCGATGACCTGATCGTCGAGAACGATCAGGTGAAAGGTGTCGTGACCCAAATGGGTCTGCGTTTCATGGCAGAGTCCGTGGTGTTGACCACCGGAACCTTCCTCGGTGGACTTATCCACATCGGTCTGCAGAACTATTCCGGCGGCCGTGCCGGTGATCCGCCATCCATTGCCTTGGCCAAGCGCCTTCGTGAGCTGCCGTTGCGCGTCGGTCGCCTGAAGACCGGCACCCCGCCACGGATCGATGGCCGCTCTGTGGATTTCTCGGTCATGACCGAGCAACCAGGCGACACGCCGATCCCGGTGATGTCTTTCCTCGGTTCCAAGGAACAGCACCCACGCCAGGTGAGCTGCTGGATCACTCACACCAACGCGCGCACCCACGAGATCATCGCCAGCAACCTCGACCGCTCGCCGATGTACTCCGGGGTGATTGAGGGCATCGGCCCGCGCTACTGCCCGTCCATCGAAGACAAGATCCATCGCTTCACCGACAAGGACAGCCACCAGGTATTCCTCGAACCGGAGGGGCTGACGACCCACGAGCTGTACCCCAACGGCATCTCCACTTCGTTGCCATTCGATGTGCAACTGGAGATCGTGCGCTCCATCCGCGGCATGGAGAACGCTCACATCGTGCGTCCCGGTTATGCGATCGAATACGACTACTTCGATCCCCGCGACCTGAAATACAGCCTGGAAACCAAGGTCATCTCCGGCCTGTTCTTCGCTGGCCAGATCAACGGCACCACCGGCTACGAAGAAGCCGGCGCCCAGGGCTTGCTCGCAGGCGCCAACGCCGCATTGCGTGCCCAGGGCAAAGACGCCTGGTGCCCGCGCCGTGACGAGGCCTACATCGGCGTACTGGTGGACGACCTGATTACTCTGGGTACCCAGGAGCCGTACCGCATGTTCACGTCGCGCGCCGAGTACCGGCTGATCCTGCGTGAAGACAACGCGGACTTGCGCCTGACCGAAAAGGGCCGCGAACTCGGACTGATCGACGACAAGCGCTGGGCGGCCTTCGAAGCCAAGCGCGAAGGCATCGCCCTTGAAGAGCAGCGTCTGAAGTCAACCTGGGTACGCCCCGGCACACCGGAAGGTGATGCAATTGCCCAGCGCTTCGGCACGCCCCTGGCCCATGAATACAATCTGCTCAACCTGCTGAGCCGCCCGGAAATCGATTACGCCGGCCTGGTCGAAGTCACCGGAGGTGGCGCCGAGGACCCGCAAGTGGCCGAGCAGGTTGAAATCAAGACCAAGTACGCCGGTTATATCGATCGTCAGCAGGACGAAATCGCCCGCTTGCGCGCAAGCGAGGACATCCGCCTGCCCGAAGACCTGGACTACGCGAGCATTTCCGGCCTGTCCAAGGAGATCCAGCACAAGCTTGGTAACTCCCGGCCGGAAACCCTCGGCCAGGCGGGCCGTATACCCGGCGTCACCCCGGCAGCCATTTCCCTGTTGCTGATTCACCTCAAGAAACGCGGCGCTGGCCGTCAGTTGGAGCAAAGCGCCTGATGTCCCTGGTTACCCAACGCCATGCCGACGAACTGTCCCATGGCGCCGAGCAACTTGCTGTCGAACTGTCCCCGGAAAAACAGGAACGGTTGCTTGCTTACCTGGCCTTGCTGATCAAGTGGAACAAGGCCTACAACCTGACCGCTGTGCGTGATCCCGATGAAATGGTTTCGCGCCACCTGCTCGACAGCCTCAGCGTGGTGCCGCATGTCGCTGCGCTGGGAGAAAACTGGCTGGACGTCGGCAGCGGCGGCGGCATGCCCGGCATCCCGCTGGCCATCCTGTTCCCCGAGCGGCGCTTCACCCTGCTCGACTCCAATGGCAAGAAGACTCGCTTCCTCACCCAGGTGAAGCTGGAGCTGAAACTCGACAACCTCGAAGTTGTCCACAGCCGGGTCGAGGCGTTCACGCCGGAGCAAGCGTTCGACGGTATCGTTTCTCGTGCCTTCAGCTCGCTGGAGGATTTCAGCAACTGGACCCGCCACCTGGGCGACGGCGAAACCCGCTGGCTGGCCATGAAGGGACTGCATCCGGATGACGAGCTCCAGGCACTGCCGGCCGACTTCCACGTCGAGACCGCGCATCAGCTGGATGTTCCCGGTTGCCAAGGTCAGCGCCATCTGCTGATACTGCGCCGCACGCTATGAGGGGGAAGGTGGCCATGGCCAAGGTATTCGCAATCGCCAATCAGAAAGGCGGGGTCGGCAAGACCACCACCTGTGTCAACCTCGCAGCCTCGCTGGTCGCCACCAAGCGGCGCGTCCTGCTGATCGACCTCGATCCCCAGGGCAACGCCACCATGGGCAGCGGCATCGACAAGCTCGCCCTGGAGCACTCCGTTTACGACGTGCTGACAGGCGAGTGCGATCTGGGTACTGCCATGCAGTACTCCGAGCATGGTGGGTATCAGCTGCTGCCGGCCAACCGCGACCTGACCGCGGCGGAAGTGGCCCTGCTGGACATGCCGAACAAGGAGCATCGCCTGCGCGAAGCCCTGGCGCCTATTCGCGAGAACTACGACTACATCCTCATCGACTGCCCGCCGTCGCTGTCGATGCTGACGATCAACGCCTTGGCCGCGTCCGATGGCGTGATCATTCCCATGCAGTGCGAGTACTACGCACTCGAAGGCTTGTCTGACCTGGTGAACAGCATCCAGCGTATCGCCCAGCTGCTGAATCCGAATCTCAAGATCGAAGGCTTGCTGCGTACCATGTACGACCCGCGCATCAGCCTGACCAACGATGTTTCGGCGCAGCTCAAGGAGCACTTCGGCGACAAGCTCTACGATGCGGTCATCCCGCGCAACGTACGCCTGGCCGAAGCCCCCAGTTTCGGTATGCCGGCCCTGGTTTACGACAAGCAATCCCGTGGCGCTATCGCCTATCTCGCGTTGGCTGGCGAGCTGGTCCGCCGCCAGCGTGCCAAAGCCAAAACCGCTACCGCATAAGGAATCCGCATGGCCGCGAAAAAACGAGGTCTGGGCCGTGGCTTGGACGCCCTGCTGGGCGGCAGTACCGTCACCAAACTCGAAGAAGAAGCCGTCCAGGTCGATACCCGCGAGCTGCAGCACCTGCCCCTGGACCTGATCCAGCGTGGCAAGTACCAGCCTCGCCGAGACATGGACCCCACCGCGCTGGAAGAACTGGCCCAGTCGATCAAGGCTCAAGGCGTCATGCAGCCCATCGTGGTGCGTCCGATCGGTTCAGGTCGCTACGAAATCATTGCGGGTGAGCGCCGCTGGCGTGCCAGCCAGCAGGCTGGACTGGACAAGATTCCCGCCATGGTCCGCGAAGTTCCGGACGAAGCGGCCATCGCGATGGCGCTGATCGAGAACATCCAGCGCGAAGATCTCAATCCCATCGAGGAAGCCATCGCCCTGCAGCGCCTGCAGCAGGAGTTCCAGCTGACCCAGCAGCAGGTCGCCGAAGCCGTTGGCAAGTCCCGCGTGACCATCACCAACCTGCTGCGCCTGATCGGCCTGCCGGAAGAGATCAAGACCCTGCTTTCCCATGGCGACCTGGAAATGGGTCATGCCCGTGCGCTGCTCGGTCTGCCCCTCGAACGTCAGGTGGAAGGGGCGCGACATGTTGTCGCACGAGGCCTCACCGTGCGCCAAACCGAGGCACTGGTTCGGCAGTGGATGCACAGCAAGGAAAAACCTGTCGAGGTGGTCAAGGCCGACCCGGACATCAGTCGGCTCGAACAGCGCCTGGCTGAGCGGCTGGGCGCTCCCGTACAGATCAAGCACGGTCAGAAAGGCAAAGGCCAACTCGTCATCCGCTACAACTCCCTCGATGAACTGCAGGGTGTCCTCGCCCACATCCGCTGATACATATGGCGCTGTAGCGGCGGTCGGATTTCACTACCCGGCAGTTGAACGGGGGGGGTTCCCCCCCTATACTCTGCGCGCAATTTTGTCGGCACAAAGTATGCCAAGTCGTTGATTCCAGCGGCCGACTCCAGAGGACCTGCTGCGATGGATATCCGCACGCCAAACCGCCTGCCCTTCCATCGTCTACCGGTCTTTCCGGTACTGCTGGCCCAACTGGTTGTCCTGCTGTTCGCTGCTGTCGTTCTCTGGCAGTGGCGCGGAACGGTAGCTGGATACTCTGGCTTGTGCGGCGGTTTGATCGCCTGGGTGCCGAACCTGTATTTCGCCCGCAAGGCGTTCCGTTACAGCGGAGCCCGTGCAGCCCAGGCGATAGTCCGCTCTTTCTATGCGGGCGAAATGGGCAAGCTGATTCTGACGGCAGTGCTGTTTGCATTGACGTTTGCAGGTGTGAAACCCCTGGATGCGCCGGCAGTTTTCGGCGTCTTCCTGCTGACCCAGTCGGTCAGCTGGTTCGCGCCCCTGTTGATGAGAACAAGACTTTCGAAACCTTAGGGCGTTTGAGGCAAACATGGCAGAGCAAACCGCTTCGGGCTATATCCAGCACCACCTGCAGAACCTGACCTTCGGTCGTCTGCCCAATGGCGATTGGGGCTTCGCCCACACCGCCGAGCAAGCCAAGGAAATGGGCTTCTGGGCTTTCCACGTGGACACACTGGGCTGGTCCATCGGCCTCGGTCTGCTGTTCGTACTCCTCTTCCGCATGGCGGCCAAGAAAGCCACTTCCGGCATTCCCGGCGGCCTGCAGAACCTGGTCGAAGTGATGGTCGACTTCGTCGACAGCAACGTCAAAGACACCTTCCACGGCCGCAACCCGCTGATCGCTCCGCTGGCGTTGACCATCTTCGTCTGGATCTTCCTGATGAACGCCATCGACCTGCTGCCGGTCGACTGGATCCCGATGGTGGCTGCCAAGATCACTGGCAATGAACACCTGTTCTTCCGCGCCGTTCCGACCACCGACCCGAATGCCACCCTCGGCATGGCCTTCTCGGTCTTCGGCCTGATCATCTTCTACAGCATCAAGGTCAAGGGCATCGGCGGCTTCCTCGGCGAACTGACCCTGCACCCCTTCAGCAGCAAGAACATCTTCGTTCAGATCCTGCTGATTCCGGTCAACTTCCTGCTTGAATTCGTCACCTTGATCGCCAAGCCGATCTCTCTGGCTCTGCGTCTGTTCGGCAACATGTACGCCGGTGAGCTCGTGTTCATCCTGATCGCCGTAATGTTCGGCGCAGGCATCCTGCTGCTGAGCGGCCTGGGTGTTGCACTGCAGTGGGCGTGGGCTGTGTTCCACATCCTGATCATCACCCTGCAGGCCTTCATCTTCATGATGCTGACCATCGTCTACCTGTCGATGGCGCATGAGGACAACCATTAATAACGCGCAGCGCATCAACTGACCTTCTTCCGAACGGGAGAAGGTGTCCGAAGGACAAGGGGATGCGCTGATTGTTTGAGATGGTTCCGGCTTGAGGCCGGAAAGCCCGCAAGGGCAGTGGGAAAAAACGATTTCGCTTTACCGCTTCACTTAAACCTTAACCAACACGACATAAAGTCGGGAGGAAAAATGGAAACTGTAGTAGGTCTGACCGCGATCGCCGTAGCTCTGCTGATTGGTCTGGGTGCCCTGGGTACCGCCATTGGCTTCGGTCTGCTGGGTGGCAAGTTCCTGGAAGGCGCTGCTCGCCAACCGGAAATGGTTCCGATGCTGCAAGTTAAAATGTTCATCGTGGCCGGTCTGCTCGACGCCGTAACCATGATCGGCGTTGGTATCGCTCTGTTCTTCACCTTCGCTAACCCGTTCATTGCTCAGGTAGCCCAGTAATCCTCGATTTTCGAGGATTCGACTGACAACGAACGAGCGAGGTGTTGGCGTGAACATTAATGCAACCCTGATCGGCCAGTCCGTTGCGTTCTTCATCTTCGTACTGTTCTGCATGAAGTTCGTGTGGCCGCCGGTCATCACTGCTCTGCGTGAACGTCAGAAGAAGATCGCTGATGGTCTGGACGCTGCCAACCGTGCGGCTCGTGACCTGGAGCTGGCCCATGAAAAAGTGGGTCAGCAACTGCGCGAAGCCAAGGCTCAGGCAGCTGAAATCATCGAGCAAGCCAAAAAGCGCGCTACCCAGATCGTCGACGAATCTCGCGATCAGGCACGTGCTGAAGGCGAGCGCCTGAAGGCGCAAGCTCAGGCTGAGATCGAACAGGAACTGAACAGCGTCAAAGACGCCCTGCGTGCCCAACTGGGCAGCCTGGCCGTCAATGGTGCCGAGAAGATCCTGGGTGCCACTATCGATCAAAACGCGCACGCGGAGCTGGTTAACAAACTGGCTGCCGAAATCTAAGCGAGGGCGATCATGGCAGAACTGACCACGTTGGCCCGACCTTACGCCAAGGCTGCTTTCGAGTACGCCCAGGCCCATCAGCAGCTGGCCGCCTGGTCGGCCATGCTAGGCCTGGCCGCAGCGGTGTCGCAAGACGACACCATGCAGCGCGTGCTCAAAGCCCCGCGTCTGACGAGCGCAGAGAAAGCCAACGCCTTTAACGAGGTAGTTGGTGACAAGTTCGATGCTCTGGCACAGAACTTCATCCACGTTGTTTCCGAGAATGGCCGCCTCGTGCTGCTGCCGGAAATCGCCGAACAGTTCGAGCTGTACAAGGCCGAGCAGGAAAAGTCGGTAGATGTGGAAGTAACCAGTGCCTTCGCATTGAACGAAGAACAGCAAGACAAACTCGCCAAGGTTCTCAGCGCACGGCTCAGCCGGGAAGTGCGTCTGCACGCCGTGGAAGACTCCAGCCTCATAGGTGGTGTAGTCATCCGCGCCGGCGACCTGGTTATCGATGGCTCGGTTCGCGGCAAAATCGCGAAACTGGCCGAAGCGTTGAAATCTTGAGTTTGAAGGGGCAGCAGAGCAATGCAGCAACTCAATCCTTCCGAAATTAGTGAAATCATCAAGGGACGTATCGAGAAACTCGACGTCTCTTCCCAAGCCCGTAACGAGGGCACCATCGTTTCCGTTTCCGACGGCATCGTGCGCATCTACGGCCTGGCCGACGTGATGTACGGTGAAATGATCGAGTTCCCGGGCGGCGTCTACGGTATGGCGCTGAACCTGGAGCAAGACTCCGTTGGTGCCGTAATCCTGGGCAAATACGTCGGTCTGGCCGAAGGTATGAGCGCCAAGTGCACCGGCCGCATCCTGGAAGTACCGGTTGGTCCGGAACTGCTGGGTCGCGTCGTTGACGCCCTGGGCAACCCGATCGATGGCAAAGGTCCGATCAACGCTGCTGCCACCGATGCGGTGGAAAAAGTAGCGCCGGGCGTGATCTGGCGTAAGTCGGTAGACCAGCCGGTACAGACCGGTTACAAGGCCGTTGACGCCATGATCCCGATCGGCCGTGGCCAGCGCGAGCTGATCATTGGCGACCGTCAGATTGGTAAGACTGCCCTGGCCGTCGACGCCATCATCAACCAGAAAGACAGCGGCATCCGCTGCGTCTACGTAGCCATCGGTCAGAAGCAATCGACCATCGCCAACGTAGTTCGCAAGCTGGAAGAAAACGGCGCCCTGGCCAACACCATCATCGTGGCCGCCAGTGCTTCCGAATCGCCTGCCCTGCAGTACATCGCGCCGTACTCCGGTTGCACCATGGGTGAGTACTTCCGCGACCGCGGCGAAGACGCCCTGATCATCTATGACGACCTGTCCAAGCAGGCCGTAGCCTACCGCCAGATCTCCCTGCTGCTGCGCCGTCCGCCGGGCCGCGAAGCTTACCCGGGCGACGTGTTCTATCTCCACAGCCGTCTGCTGGAGCGCGCTTCCCGCGTTTCCGAAGAGTACGTAGAGAAGTTCACCAACGGCGCTGTGAAAGGCAAGACCGGTTCCCTGACCGCCCTGCCGATCATCGAAACCCAGGCTGGTGACGTTTCCGCGTTCGTTCCGACCAACGTGATCTCCATCACCGACGGTCAGATCTTCCTGGAATCCGCTCTGTTCAACTCGGGTATCCGTCCGGCCGTTAACGCCGGTATCTCGGTATCCCGTGTTGGTGGCGCGGCCCAGACCAAGATCATCAAGAAGCTGTCCGGTGGTATTCGTACCGCCCTGGCCCAGTACCGTGAACTGGCTGCGTTCGCGCAGTTCGCTTCCGACCTGGACGAGGCTACCCGTAAGCAGCTGGAACACGGTCAGCGCGTTACCGAACTGATGAAGCAGAAGCAGTACGCGCCCATGTCCATCGCCGACATGTCGCTGAGCCTGTACGCCGCTGAGCGTGGCTTCCTGCAGGACGTCGAGCTCACCAAGATCGGCGCCTTCGAACAAGCCTTGATCGCCTACTTCAACCGTGATCACGCCGCACTGCTGGCGAAGATCAACGAGAAGGGTGACTTCAACGACGAAATCGACGCCGGCATCAAGGCTGGTATCGAGAAGTTCAAGGCCACCCAAACCTGGTAAGCCGCAGCGGGGGGTCGTAAGGCCCCCCGCCTGCTAACCCGAAAGGTGTTACATGGCAGGCGCAAAAGAGATTCGCAGCAAGATTGCGAGCATCAAAAGCACGCAGAAGATCACCAGCGCCATGGAAAAGGTGGCGGTCAGCAAGATGCGCAGGGCTCAACTGCGTATGGCTGCCAGCCGCCCCTACGCGGAGCGCATCCGCCAGGTGATCGGTCATTTGGCCAACGCGAACCCGGAATACCGTCATCCCTTCATGATCGAGCGTGAAGTAAAGCGCGTCGGTTACGTCGTGGTGAGTACCGACCGTGGTCTGTGTGGCGGCTTGAACATCAACCTGTTCAAGGCCCTGGTCAAGGACATGGCGGTTTACCGTGAACAAGGCGTGGAGATCGACCTCTGCGTGATTGGTAGCAAGGGTGCGGCCTTCTTCCGCAACTACGGCGGCAACGTCGTGGCAGCTATCAGCCACATCGGCGAGGAACCCTCGATCAACGACCTGATCGGCAGCGTCAAGGTCATGCTCGATGCATACCTGGATGGCCGTATCGATCGCCTGTTCGTGGTTTCCAACAAGTTCGTCAACACCATGACGCAGAAGCCGACCGTGGACCAACTGGTTCCGCTGGTGGCCGACGCCGATCAAGAGTTGAAGCACCACTGGGACTACCTCTACGAGCCCGACGCCAAGGAGATCCTTGAGGGTCTGCTGGTGCGCTACGTGGAATCCCAGGTGTATCAGTCCGTGGTTGAAAACAACGCCTGCGAGCAGGCGGCACGGATGATCGCGATGAAGAACGCCACCGACAACGCCGGTGACCTGATCAGCAGTCTTCAGCTGGTCTACAACAAGGCGCGTCAGGCAGCGATCACTCAAGAGATTTCGGAAATCGTCGGCGGCGCTGCCGCGGTTTAAGACCGGTTCATATATTTAGAGGAACCAGATATGAGTAGCGGACGTATCGTTCAAATCATCGGCGCCGTTATCGACGTGGAATTCCCGCGTGATCAGGTGCCGAACGTCTACGACGCGCTGAAAGTCAGCGGCGTCGAAACCACCCTGGAAGTTCAGCAGCAGCTGGGCGACGGCGTGGTTCGTTCCATCGCCATGGGTTCGACCGAAGGCCTCAAGCGTGGCCTGGACGTATCCAACACCGGCGCAGCCATCTCCGTCCCGGTTGGCACGGCCACCCTGGGCCGCATCATGGACGTGCTGGGCAACCCCATCGACGAAGCTGGCCCCATCGGCGAAGAAGAGCGCTGGGTTATCCACCGCGACGCTCCGTCCTACGCTGAACAAGCGGGTGGCAACGAGCTGCTGGAAACCGGCATCAAGGTAATCGACCTGGTCTGCCCCTTCGCCAAAGGCGGTAAGGTCGGCCTGTTCGGTGGCGCCGGTGTAGGCAAGACCGTAAACATGATGGAACTGATCCGTAACATCGCGATCGAGCACAGCGGTTACTCTGTGTTCGCCGGCGTGGGTGAGCGTACTCGTGAGGGTAACGACTTCTACCACGAGATGAAGGATTCCAACGTTCTGGACAAAGTGGCCCTGGTATACGGCCAGATGAACGAGCCGCCGGGCAACCGTCTGCGCGTTGCACTGACCGGCCTGACCATGGCCGAGAAGTTCCGTGACGAAGGCCGCGACGTTCTGCTGTTCGTCGACAACATCTACCGTTACACCCTGGCCGGTACCGAAGTGTCCGCGCTGCTGGGTCGTATGCCGTCCGCTGTGGGTTACCAGCCGACCCTGGCCGAGGAAATGGGCGTTCTGCAAGAGCGCATCACCTCCACCAAGACCGGTTCGATCACCTCCATCCAGGCCGTATACGTTCCCGCGGACGACCTGACCGACCCGTCCCCGGCGACCACCTTCGCCCACCTGGACGCCACCGTCGTACTGTCCCGTGACATCGCGTCCCTGGGTATCTACCCGGCCGTTGACCCGCTGGACTCGACCTCGCGCCAGCTGGACCCGCTGGTGATCGGTCAGGACCACTACGACACCGCTCGCGGCGTCCAGTACGTTCTGCAGCGTTACAAGGAACTGAAGGACATCATCGCGATCCTCGGTATGGACGAACTGTCCGAAGCGGACAAGCAGCTCGTTAACCGTGCTCGTAAGATCCAGCGCTTCCTGTCCCAGCCGTTCTTCGTGGCCGAAGTCTTCACCGGTTCCCCGGGTAAGTACGTGTCGCTGAAGGACACCATCGCTGGCTTCAAAGGCATCCTCAACGGTGACTACGACCACCTGCCCGAGCAGGCGTTCTACATGGTCGGCGGCATCGAAGAAGCCATCGAGAAAGCGAAGAAACTGTAACCCCCTGAGCGCCCGGCGACGGGCGCTTACGTGAGGCAAGCGTATGGCTATTACTGTCCATTGCGATATCGTCAGCGCCGAAGCGGAGATCTTCTCCGGTCTGGTGGAGATGGTGATTGCGCACGGCCACCTGGGCGATCTGGGTATCGCGCCGGGCCACGCCCCGCTGATCACCGACCTCAAGCCGGGTCCGATCCGCCTGGTCAAACAGGGTGGTGAGGAGGAGGTGTACTACATCTCCGGTGGTTTCCTCGAGGTCCAGCCCAACATGGTGAAGGTCCTGGCCGACACCGTGCTGCGCGCCGGCGACCTGGACGAAGCTGCTGCTCAGGAGTCCCTCAAGGCTGCTGAGAAGGCCCTCCACGAGAAGGGCGCAGAGTTCGATTACTCTGCCGCCTCTGCTCGTCTGGCCGAGGCCGCGGCCCAGCTGCGTACCGTCCAGCAGATCCGCAAGAAGTTCGGCGGCTAAGAGCTCATTCACGATCTTGTGGATAAGCTCTTGGACCCAAGGCTTCATTGCAGACAAGTTAAAGGGTAGCCTTGGCTACCCTTTTTCTTTTCCGGTATTCCGGTTTTCGCTTTCCAGCCTGATTCGGTGATTCCCTCCATGTCCCTCGATATCGTCATCCTCGCCGCCGGCCAAGGCACGCGCATGCGTTCGGCCCTGCCCAAGGTCCTGCATCCGGTGGCCGGCAAGGCCATGCTCGGCCACGTCATCGACTCGGCCCGCAAACTCGAGCCCAAGGGCATTCATGTGGTGATCGGCCATGGCGCCGAGACCGTACGCGAGCGCCTGGCTGCCGATGACCTGAATTTCGTGCTCCAGGCCGAACAGCTGGGTACCGGCCACGCCGTCGCCCAGGCGCTGCCACAGCTGACTGCCGAGCGCGTGCTGATCCTTTACGGCGACGTGCCGCTGATCGAAGTGGAAACCCTCCAGCGCCTGCTGGAAAAGGTGAAGGATGACCAGCTCGCCCTGCTCACCGTGAAACTGGACGACCCCACTGGCTACGGCCGTATCGTTCGCGATGCCGAAGGTGTGGTGAAGGCCATCGTCGAACACAAGGATGCGACGCCCGAGCAGCGCGCAATCCAGGAAGGCAACACCGGCATTCTCGCAGTGCCTGGGAAGCGCCTGGCTGACTGGCTGGGCCGGCTGTCCAACAACAATGCCCAAGGTGAGTACTACCTCACCGATGTCATCGCCATGGCCGTGGCAGACGGCCTGGTAGTGGCCACCGAGCAGCCCCATGACGCGATGGAAGTGCAGGGTGCCAACGATCGCATCCAGCTTTCCGAGCTCGAGCGTCACTTCCAGAAGCGCGCTGCCCGCCGCCTGATGACTCAAGGCGTGACCCTGCTGGACCCTGCCCGTTTCGACCTGCGTGGCGAAGTGAGCGTAGGCCGCGATGTGCTGATCGACGTGAACGTCATCCTCGAAGGACGTGTGGTGATTGAGGACGGTGTGCAGATTGGCCCTAACTGCGTCATCAAGGACAGCACCCTGCGCCGTGGAGCCGTGGTCAAGGCCAACAGCCACCTTGAAGGCGCTGAACTGGGCGAGGGCGCCGATTGTGGTCCGTTCGCTCGCTTGCGTCCCGGTGCCGTACTGGGCGCCAAGGCCCATGTGGGTAACTTCGTCGAACTGAAGAACGCCGTGCTGGGCGAGGGCGCCAAGGCGGGTCACCTGGCTTACCTGGGCGACGCCGAGATCGGCGCGCGCACCAACATCGGTGCTGGCACCATTACCTGCAACTACGACGGCGCCAACAAGTTCCGCACCGTCATGGGCGAGGATGTGTTCATCGGTTCCAACAGTTCCCTGGTCGCTCCGCTCACTTTGGGTGACGGCGTCACCACGGGTGCGGGCTCGACCATCACCCAGGACGTGCCAGCCAACACCCTGGCCGTTGGCCGCGCGAAACAGCGCAACATCGAAGGCTGGAAGCGTCCGGTGAAGACGAAGAAGTAAGCCTGTGGAAAACCTGGGTTGTGGATAACTCATGACCCAGACAAAAAAGGCGGCCCAGGCCGCCTTTTGTCGTTTTTGGGGTTGACGCAAAAGCTTCGTTAGGTTTTGATTCGCGCCATTATCTTTCGAAACGAAACTTTCGTTGATGACGAAACGCAATACTCCCCAACGCCGCCACGCGATCCTTGCGCTGCTCGACGAGCAGGGCGAGGTGAGTGTCGACGAGTTGGCCAAAGCGTTCGCAACGTCCGAAGTGACCATTCGCAAGGACCTCACCGCGCTCGAGAAGAACGGCCTGCTGCTCCGTCGTTACGGTGGCGCGGTACCGATGCCGCAGGAGCTGATCGGCGAAGGTAACCAGCCGGTTTCCTCGTACAAGCTTGCCATCGCCCGCGCAGCCGTCGGCTGCATTCGGGAGCACGCGCGGATCATCATCGACAGCGGCAGCACCACCGCCGCCATGATCCCGGAGCTTGGCCACAAGCCGGGACTGGTGGTGATGACCAACTCGCTGAGTGTCGCCAATGCCCTGCGCGAGCTGGAACATGAACCCGTACTGCTGATGACCGGCGGCACCTGGGACCCACATTCCGAATCCTTCCAGGGCCAGGTAGCCGAACAGGTCCTGCGTTCCTACGATTTCGACCAGTTGTTCATTGGCGCCGACGGTATCGACCTGCAGCGCGGCACGTCCACCTTCAACGAACTGCTGGGGCTCTCGCGGGTCATGGCCGAAGTGGCGCGCGAGGTCATCGTCATGGCCGAGTCCGACAAGGTCGGCCGACGCATTCCCAACCTGGAGCTGCCCTGGAGCAGCATCCACACCCTGATAACCGACGAGCGCCTTTCTACCGAAGCGCGCGAACAGATAGCCGCGCGCGGGGTCAAGCTGATCTGCGCGCGCATAGATTGAGAGAGGAGAACCAGCCATGTGTGGCATCGTTGGCGCCATTGCCGAGCGTAATATCACCCCAATCCTGGTCGAGGGCCTGAAGCGCCTCGAATACCGTGGCTACGACAGCGCTGGTGTGGCCGTCTTCACCAACGAAGGCAAGCTGGACCGCAGCCGCCGCGTCGGTAAGGTGGCCGAGCTGGAACAGGCCCTTGCGGAGCAGCCCCTGGTCGGTCGCCTGGGCATCGCCCACACCCGCTGGGCCACCCACGGTGCACCCAGCGAGCACAACGCCCACCCGCACTTCTCTGGCGACCGACTGGCCGTCGTCCACAACGGCATCATCGAGAACTACGAAGCCCTGCGCGAGCAACTCAAGACGCTGGGCTACGTATTCACCTCGGATACCGATACCGAAGTCATCGTCCACCTGCTGCACCACAAGCTGAAGACCATCCCGGATCTCGCCGATGCGCTCAAGGCCGCGGTACCGGAACTGCATGGTGCCTACGGCCTGGCCGTTATCAGTGCCAGCCAGCCTGACCGCCTGCTCGCCGCCCGCAGCGGCAGCCCGCTGGTGATCGGCCTGGGCCTGGGCGAGAACTTCCTCGCGTCCGACCAACTGGCCCTGCGCCAGGTGACCGACCGTTTCATCTACCTGGAGGAAGGCGATATCGCCGAGATCCGCCGCGACAGCGTGCAGATCTGGGACGAGCAGGGTCGCGCTGTGCAGCGTGAGCCTGTGCAGTACCACGAAGGCGCCGAAGCTGCCGACAAGGGCGAGTACCGCCACTTCATGCTGAAGGAAATCCACGAGCAGCCGAAGGTCGTGCAGCGCACCATGGAAGGCCGCCTCGGTGCGGACCATGTCCTGGTCAACGCCTTCGGCCCGCGTGCCGCCGAGCTGTTCGCCAAGGTGCGCAATGTGCAGATCGTCGCCTGCGGCACCAGCTACCACGCCGGCATGGTCGCCCGTTACTGGCTGGAAGACCTGGCCGGCATTCCCTGCCAGATCGAGGTGGCCAGCGAGTTCCGCTACCGGAAGGTAGTGGTCCAGCCGGACACCCTCTTCGTGACGATTTCCCAGTCCGGCGAAACCGCCGACACCCTGGCCGCGCTGCGCAATGCCAAGGAGCTGGGCTACCTGACCAGCCTGGCCATCTGCAACGTCGGCACCAGCTCCCTGGTGCGCGAATCCGACCTCACCCTGCTGACCCAGGCCGGTCCGGAAATCGGTGTCGCCTCCACCAAGGCCTTCACCACCCAGCTGGTGGGCCTGCTGCTGCTGACCCTGTCCCTCGGTCAGGTGCGCGGTACTCTGGAAGCCGGCGTCGAAGCCCGTCTGGTGGACGAACTTCGCCGCCTGCCGACTCGCCTGGGTGAAGCCCTGGCCATGGACAAGACCATCGAGAAAGTGGCCGAGCTCTTCGCTGAGAAGCACCACACCCTGTTCCTCGGCCGTGGCGCGCAGTATCCGGTGGCAATGGAGGGTTCGCTGAAGCTCAAGGAAATCTCCTACATCCATGCGGAAGCCTATCCGGCAGGTGAGCTCAAGCACGGCCCGCTGGCCCTGGTGGACAGCGACATGCCAGTGGTGACCGTTGCGCCGAACAACGAGCTGGTGGAGAAGCTGAAGTCCAACCTGCAGGAGGTTCGTGCCCGCGGTGGCCAGCTGATCGTCTTCGCCGATGGCGAAGCAGGCATCCACAACGGCGAGGGCACTCACGTGGTGGCCATGCCGCACATCGATGACGTGCTGGCACCGATCCTCTACACCATCCCGCTGCAGCTGCTGTCCTACTACGTCGCCGTGCTCAAGGGCACCGACGTCGACCAGCCGCGCAACCTGGCGAAATCCGTGACCGTGGAATAACGCGGCTTCCGGTAGCACGACACGGCGCCCTAGGGCGCCGTTTCTTTTTGACCCTTCCTGCGTGGGCAAGACGCGCCGCCCTGTGTCATCACCATTGCAACCAAACCCGCTTGAATCGTTGCGCGGTGCTGGGGGTCATATCTCCTGAGTGGACAGAAATGCTGGATTGGGGTGCTGGCGCCCGCCCTATCGAGGAAAACTATCAACTCGATAGCCTGACAACTTTATAGGGTGGTCTACCTTTCCAGTGTCCTTGGTGAAGGAGGAGTTCCCATGCTTGCGCAACTTCCGCCGGTCATGCGCGATCTGAAATTGCCCCTGCGTGTACTGCTCTGGGATGGCAAGGAGATCGAACTGGGTCCCAACCCGACCGTGACCATGAGGGTCAAGGACCCCAGCGTGGTCTCCCTGCTGGCCCGGCCCAGCCTCGGCACGCTGGGAACCGCCTATGTGGAAGGACGCCTGGAACTGGAAGGACCGATCCTTGAAGTGATCCGGGTCGGTGATGCCCTGAGCGAGGCGCTGGTCGGTGACGAGGATGAGTCGGTGCCGGAGCGTCTGTCCCACGACAAGGCGACCGACGCCGCTGCGATTTCCTACCACTACGACCTCTCCAACGATTTCTATGCCCTTTGGCTCGATCGCGAGATGGTGTACTCCTGCGCCTACTTCCCCACTGGCACCGAAGACCTCGAAAGCGCCCAGCAGGCCAAGCTGCACCATCTCTGCCGAAAACTCCGCCTCAAGGCGGGCGAGTACCTCCTGGATGTCGGCTGTGGCTGGGGCGGTCTGGCGCGCTTCGCCGCTCGTGAGTATGGAGCCCGTGTGTTTGGCGTCACCCTCAGCAGTGAGCAACTGGCCCTTGGGCGTGAACGGGTCAAGGCAGAAGGCCTGGACGACCAGGTACAGCTGGAACTGCTGGATTACCGTGACCTGCCGCAGGATGGCCGCTTCGACAAGGTGGTCAGCGTCGGCATGTTCGAACACGTAGGTCACGCTAACCTGCCGCTCTACTGCAAGCGCCTCTTCGGGGCGGTTCGTGACGGCGGACTGGTGATGAACCACGGGATCACCGCCCGGCATCCCGATGGCCGTCCCGTAGGCCGGGGCGCCGGTGAGTTCATCGCCCGCTATGTATTCCCCCATGGCGAGCTGCCGCACCTGGCCGCCATGGTCACGGAGCTGAGTCTGGCCGGCATGGAAGTGGTGGATGTTGAAAGCCTGCGACTGCACTACGCGCGCACCCTGGAGTTCTGGAGCACCAACCTGGAAGCCAACCTCGCCCAGGCCTCCAAGCTGGTGCCGGAGCAGGCGCTGCGCATCTGGCGGCTGTATCTGGCAGGCTGCTCCCATGCCTTCCAGAAGGGCTGGATCAACCTGCACCAGATCCTCGTGACCAAGCCTCATGCCGATGGCTCCCATGAACTGCCCTGGAGCCGGGCGGACCTCTACGCCGGGTAGCGCCAGGCATATTCGGCGACGGCGTCGTGTGCATGAAGGCTCTCCGCGTGCACGACCCGTAGCCGGAACCCCTCTAGCCCATCCTGCTGCCGCAAGGCGTTGCCCAGGCGTCTGGCGGCATCCTCACAGAACATCAGGTTCCGGCGATTGGCCAAAGCGAAGGCCTGTTCGTCTGCGCGCCTGACAGCGGTCTGAACCGCGGTGCCGAGCGTGGCTTCCGCAAGGTCGGCCAGGCGTTGTAGTGCCAGGGTTCCGCCTGAGACCAGGCGCAGCGAGATCGTTGCAGTGCTGCGTTGGCTGTGGGGTGTTGCGACGATGCCATCACTGTTTCCCAGCCATTCCAGTACCCGTTCCTGCTCCAGGGAGAGACCTGAAAAATCCTCGGCGAAGCGCTGCTGGATCAACTGACGAGCGAGGGCCGCCGAGCATGGGCATGTCGAGGAATAGGTCACCTGCAATTGAAGTTCCACGTGAAACCCCCATCGATCCTGGCGTGCACGGACTTCGAATGGATAAGCCTTCCAACCTGCCAGTGGGCTGACCAGGGCCGGTCGCTGCAGCAACGCCTCGCCCTGCAACTTCAGGCTGGCCCTGGAGGAAAGACCCTGATGACTGTCGAGAAAGCGGGCCAGGACCCGCCGCAGCAGCTCGACGGAGAGCTCTTCTCTCTCGAACTCTTCCAACGCCAGATAGAGGCGTGACATATGGATGCCACGGGCACCGCCGTCATCCAGGCTGACGCCCGCATCGACGCGGGTGCTGATGCGCTGTCCTTCAAACCAAATCGGTTGGGCGATGCCACACATGCCGACCCAATTCAGGGGAAGGTCCAGGTTGGAAGCTCCGGATGGGATATCCGGGAGGGCGAGGGCATTCATCGGCGACCTCTTGAAGTGAATGGTGATTGTTATGTTATAACAAGTTAAGCATTCAAAGATCACTCGACATGTCAGACATTCCCTTCAGCCACGAAGAACTCCTGTCCCAGCCTGCCGAGTCCTACATGGACTCGGCGCAACGGGCGTTCTTTCGTGCCTTGCTGGAACGCCAGCGCGAAGCACTGCGGCAGCACATCGACATCGAGCTGGTGGACTTGCGTGAGGTCGAACCCGTCAGCGACGCCCTCGATCTCGCCAGCCGCGAGGAGCAGCGTCTCTGGCAGTTGCGGCTGCTGGAACGGGACAAGCGGTTGCTGGACAAGATCGACGACGCCCTGGATCGCCTGGCCCGGGGCGAATACGGCTGGTGCGAGGAGACCGGTGACCCCATCGGTCTGCGCCGGCTGCTGTTGAGGCCAACGGCAACCCTCTGCCTCGAAGCCAAGCAACGCCAGGAACTCAAAGAACGCCACCAGCGCCACGCCTGAAGGATACCCTCATGGACACACGCCTCCCCGTCACCCTCCTTTCCGGTTTCCTCGGCGCCGGCAAGAGCACCTTGCTCAACCATGTGCTGCGCAATCGAGAACGCTTGCGCGTGGCCGTGATCGTCAACGACATGAGCGAGATAAACATCGACGCCAGCGAGGTTCAGCGTGAGGTCAGCCTGAACCACGCGGAGGAGCGCCTGGTGGAAATGAGCAACGGCTGCATCTGCTGCACCCTGCGCGAAGACTTGCTGGAGGAGGTCAGCCGCCTGGCCCGCGAAGGACGCTTCGATTACCTGCTGATCGAATCCACAGGAATCTCCGAACCGCTTCCCGTAGCCGAAACCTTCACCTTCCGCGACGAGCAGGGCTGCAGCCTCTCGGACCTGGCGCGCCTCGACACCCTGGTAACCGTCGTCGACGGGGTGAACTTCCTGCGCGATTACCAGGCTGCCGATGACATTGCCAGCCGTGGCGAATCCCTCGGGGTGGATGACGAGCGCTCCATCAGCGACCTGCTCATCGAACAGGTGGAGTTCGCCGATGTGCTGCTGATCAGCAAGGCCGATCTGATTTCCAGCACCGACCGCGACGAGTTGATCGCCATCCTGCGGTGCCTCAACCCTGGCGCCGAAGTCATGCCGATGGTGATGGGCCAGGTGGACCTCCGGCGGATACTCGACACCGGCCGCTTCGACTTCGACCGTGCCGCCCAGGCAACGGGGTGGCTGAAGGAACTGCGCGGTGAGCACATCCCTGAAACCGAGGAATACGGCATCGCGTCCACGGCCTACCGTGCGCGACGTCCCTTCCATCCGCAGCGTTTCTTCCGGTTCCTCAATCGCCCATGGAGCAACGGTCGCCTGCTGCGCTCCAAGGGTTTCTTCTGGCTGGCCAGCCGCCACCGCGATGCGGGTAGCTGGTCCCAGGCAGGTGGATTGATGCGCTACGAGCTGGCGGGTTCCTGGTGGCGCTTCGTGCCGCGCGATCGCTGGCCCGAGGATCACGAAGGATTGCGCAGCGTCATGCAGCATTGGACGCCAGAGGTGGGCGATTGCCGTCAGGAACTGGTGTTTATCGGACAGGACATCGACTTCGCGCGCCTGCGCGCCGAACTGGACACCTGCCTGCTGGATGACGGTGAAATGGTGGGCGGACCGCAAGCCTGGTCGCGGATGCCGGACCCCTTCGCGCCCTGGCACGTCGAGGAATCCTCCTGATGCTGGCGCTCCCGTTGGCGCCGCAACAATTGCACGGCGATAGCCCGGACGTGCTGGGTGAAGTGCTGCGTGATGGGGTCAATCTCGCCATCTGGCAGCGGCAGCTACCTCTACATGTCCAGGGCTTCGCCAACAGCCTGCTGGCCTTGGGTGAGCCGCTGGCCGAATCCCTGTGCGTTGAGCTCCAGGGAATGGATGACGATCCGCGACTTCCCAGCCTGGCTGCTGGTTTCGCCGATCTGGAAGGCTATCAGGGCTTTGTTGCCGACGTGGGGTGGCTGGTGCGCGCCTTTGCCTGCCTGGTGGATGCGCGGCGCATCGGCCTGCGCCTTCGTCGCCTGGACCGGGCCATGTGCCCGCGCTTTCACGTTGATCATGTGCCGCTGCGACTGATCACCACCTATGCGGGCGCAGGCAGCCAATGGTTGCGGGAAGGTGAAATGCCCCGGTCAGGTCTGGGCAATCCCGCCTCGGAACCGGAGGGTGTGGATAACCAGCAAATGGGCGCAGGTCATGTGGCCCTGTTCAAAGGAGAGAAGTGGCTGGGTAACGAAGGTCGTGGAATTATCCACAGGTCGCCACAGCTTGCGCCCGGAGAAAGCCGGCTGCTGCTCACGCTGGATTGGCTGGGCTAGGTGGAAAATCCTATTCCCACTTGCCCTGGCTCTGAGTTTCGCAGAATGGCTTCAGGTAGCGCGCATCGCTGGCGACGCCGTAATAGTGGATGTCCTGGCGGTACAGCTGGTTACTGACCTTGGCATTGCGGCACACGCCGAAAGCGCCACTGGGGCAGTTATCCACAAAGCTCACCTCCACTTTCTGCCCTTTCATTTCCGGCTTGCAGAAGCCGTCACGGAAGAGTTGTGCAGGGATGCTACGGTTTTCCTGACAGAGCTTCACATCGAGGCCACCGCCCTGGCTGTGGACAACACAGGCTTCGGCATGGGCTTCGACTGAGAGCAACAGCAGCAAAGGCAGCAACCAGACGCGCATCGGAGGTCTTCCAGAACATGAAGGCAGCGACTCTAGCACGGCGCTTTCTAAGCGGGTTGTGAGCAAGCACCATATCCCGATGCTTACTCATATCCCTACCCATCTCATTGCCGGGCCTCTGGGCGCCGGCAAGACCAGCCTGATCCGCGACCTGCTGGCGCAGCGCCCTGCATCCGAACGCTGGGCAGTGCTGATCAACGAATTCGGCCAGATCGGCCTGGACGCGGCACTGCTGGCCAGCAGCGACGATGGCATCGCCATTGCCGAAGTGGCCGGCGGCTGTGTGTGCTGCGTCAACGGCGCGCCCTTCCAGGTCGGACTGGGCCGGCTACTGCGCAAGGCACGGCCAGACCGTCTACTGATTGAACCGTCCGGACTTGGACACCCGGTCGAGCTACTGCGACAGCTACGCGAACCCCCTTGGGAGCGCGTTTTGGCGCTACAGCCGAGCGTCGTGGTGCTTGACGCGGCGGCGCTGGCTACGGGCCAGCTACTGCCAGACAGCCAGCGAGAGGCACTTTTGGATGCTGGCCTGGTGCTACTAAACAAGGCCGAAGGCCTGGATTCGGCTACCTGTGAACAACTTTCTGCAGCATTGCCTTCAGTTAAGCTCCTGTGGACGACGCGTGGGAAACTAGACATCAAGAAGCTTCCAGGCATTCATGCACATTGTGGGAAAGCTGTTGGTATCAATGACTTACCAACAGGTGTGGATAAACCTGCACTTCTGTGGAGGAATCCCGCCGCGCCGATCTGCCAGGTACAGGCTGCAGATGACGGTTGGAGCATCGGCTGGCGCTGGCATCCGAGCCATAAGTTCGATCAGATTCGCCTGCAGGCGTGGCTGGCCAGCCTGCCCTGGCGTCGCGCCAAGCTGGTGCTGCAGACGGGCGCTGGCTGGCTTTCCGGCAACGCGCTGGAAGGCGCGCCGATCCACTGGCAGGCCAGCGAATGGCGCAAGGACTCGCGATTGGAACTGATATTCGCCGGGCCCCAGGACGAGGCGGCGTTGAAGGCGGGAATGGAGGCGTGCCGGTTGGGTAGTGAGAAGGGCTGAGGATCGTCGGCTTGCCTGTAGGGGCGAATTCATTCGCCAAGGGCAGCCTAGCTGCCCCATGCAAGGCCATAGGGCGAACCTGGGGTTCGTTTGGCGATTGAAATCGCCCCTACAACGAACGCTCGCAGGCATTCCCCCCAGAAACGAAAACGGGCCCCGAAGGGCCCGTGTGATGTCGATCCTTGTCGGGATCAGTCCATCCGCGAGTGGGTGCGGGTGTCCTTCATGAACACGTACACCAGCAGCGAGCAGGCAATGCAGGCGGTGACGTACCAGTAGAAGCCGCTTTCCATGCCGATGCTCTTGAACCACAGCGCAATGTACTCGGCGGTACCACCGAAGATGGACACGGTCAGTGCATAGGGCAGGCCTACGCCCAGGGCGCGGATTTCGGTGGGGAAGAGTTCGGCTTTCACCACAGCGTTGATCGAGGTGTATCCGCTGACGATGATCAGCGCCGCCATGATCAGGAAGAATGCGCCCCACCAGGTTTCGATGGTGTGCAGCGTGCTGAGGATCGGGTAGGTGAACAGGGTGCCCAACACGCCGAAGGCGATCAGGATCGGACGACGGCCGATCTTGTCGGAGAGTCCGCCAACGATCGGCTGCAGCAGCATGAACAGGAACAGCGTGGCGGCGGAGATCATGGTCGAGTCGTCCTTGCTCATGCCCACGGTGTTCACCAGGTACTTCTGCATGTAGGTGGTGTACGTGTAGAAGGCCAGGGTGCCGCCCATGGTCAGTCCGACGACGGTCAGTACTTCCTTCGGATGGCGCATCAGCGTGCGCAGCAGGCTTTCCTTCGGCTTGTCCTTCTTCTTGGTGAAGGAGTCGGTCTCTTCCATGCCGCGACGCAGGAACATGGCGACTACCGCGCACAGGGCGCCGATGAAGAAGGGCACGCGCCAGCCCCAGCTCTCCAGCTGTTCGGTGGTCAGGGTCTGTTGGAGGATGATCAGCACCGCCAAGGCGATGAGCTGGCCGGAAATCAGCGTCACGTACTGGAAGCTGGAGAAGAAGCCGCGTTGCTCCTTGGTCGCCATCTCTGACAGGTAGGTGGCCGAGGTGCCGTATTCACCGCCCACCGAGAGGCCCTGCAGCAGGCGCGCGACCACCAGCAGGATCGGGGCGGCGACGCCGATGGTCTCGTAGCTGGGGGTCAGGGCGATGATCAGCGAGCCGAAGCACATCAGCAGCACCGAGGCCAACAGGGCAGCCTTGCGGCCTTTGCGGTCGGCGTAGATACCCATCAGCCAGCCGCCGATGGGGCGCATCAGGAAGCCCACGGCGAAGATCGCGGCAGTGTTGAGCAACTGGGCGGTCATGTCGCCCTGGGGGAAGAAGGCCTTGGCGAAGTACAGCGAGAAGGCCGCGTAGACGTACCAGTCGTACCACTCGACCAGGTTGCCGACCGAGCCACTGAAAATCGATTTGATGCGTTGCGATGTCGTGCGGGGTTCTGCAGAGGCAGCCAGGGTGCTGGAGTTATCCATCATCTTTCCTCGACGCGTAGTTGTTGTTGTGGAGGCGCTGCTCTATGGCGGCGCGCTTCGGGCACTGGGCACATAGCAGGAGCTGTGCCAGGGGAGGAAAGACCCGGAATAGAGGGGTTTCTACGCGGTGAGATGAGGATCATGCGCGGAATCCTGCCGATGCCGGAATGGCCATGAGCAAGATTCCGCCGATGGTGAGTTGCCTGTAGGGGCGAATTCATTCGCCAAGGACAGCGCAGCTGTCCCGGGATATTCCCTAGGGCGAACCTGCGGTCCGCTTGGCGATTGAAATCGCCCCTACAGTGAAGCGCGAGTCAGTCTTCCTCGCCGCGCAGGAACTCGCTGCGCGCCAGGCCGTGGCGGACCATCTTTTCGTTGAGCGTGCGACGTGGCAGTTGCAGGAGGGTCATCACCGCCTTGATATCGCCCTGGCTGCGCGCCAGAGCCTGGCGCAGGCATTGCGCCTCGTAGGCTTCCATCAACTCGGCAAGGGAAGGCTCGCCTTCCTTCCGTTCTGCCTGCCCTGTGGATAACCCCAGCACATGGCGTTCGGCGGCGTTGGACAGCTCACGCACGTTGCCTGGCCAGTCGTGCGCGAGCAGTTGTGCGAGTTCGGCCGGGGTCAGGATGGGTTGCGGCCGGCCCAGGCGTTCACTGGCCTGACGGGCGAAATGTTCGAAGAGCAGGGGAATGTCTTCGCGGCGCTCACGCAGTGCCGGAAGCTGCAATTCGGCCACATTGAGGCGGTACAACAGGTCCTCGCGGAAGCGCCCGGCACGGACCTCATCACGAAGGTCAGGCTTGGTGGCGGCGACCACGCGGATATCCACAGCGATGCTCTGGTTCGAGCCCAGGCGTTCCAGGCGTTGCTCCTGCAACACCCGCAGCAGCTTGACCTGCTGCGCCAGGGGCATGCTCTCGATCTCGTCGAGGAACAGCGTGCCGCCATGGGCATGCTCGATCTTGCCGATGCGCTTGCCCTGGGCGCCGGTGAAGGCGCCGCTCTCGTGGCCGAACAACTCGCTCTCGAACAGGTTTTCCGGGATGGCCGCGCAGTTCAGCGCCACGAAGGGTTTGCCGGCGCGCGGGCCGAAATCGTGCAGGCAGCGCGCAACCATTTCCTTGCCGGCGCCGGTATCGCCCCGCAGCAGGATATTCACCGGGGTGGCGGCTAGATCCAGCACCTGGCGACGCAACTTCACCATGGCGGGCGAAACGCCGAGCAGGCGCCCGTCGAGTTCGTCCTTGCGCTCGGCCTGAACCCGCAGGCGGCGGTTCTCCTGCACCAGCCGGCGCTTTTCCAGGGCTCGGCGCAGGCTCTCCAGCAGGCGCTCAGCGGTGAAGGGCTTCTCGATGAAGTCATAGGCGCCCAGGCGCATGGCCTCTACGGCCTGGGGAACGTCACCGTGGCCGGTGACCATCAGGAACGGCAGCTCGCGGTCCAGCGCCTGCACGGCCTGGAGCAGCGCCATGCCATCCATGCCGGGCATGCGCAGGTCGCTGATCACTACGCCGGGGAAATCCCGGTCCAGGCGTTTGAGGCAGTCCTCGGCACTGGATTCCACCCGTACTTCGAATCCGGAGAGTTCCAGCCACTCGCGCACGGCGTCGCGGATGGCCGCTTCGTCGTCGACGAAGATCACCTGGGCAGTCATGGCAATTCCTCTCTGGTTTTATCCACAGGCAGGCGCAAGCTGAACAGCGCGCCCTCGCCCTGGTTGGCGGCGGTCAGCGTGCCGCCCAGTTCGTGGACGATGGCGTAGGACACCGCCAGTCCAATTCCCAGTCCGGCACCCGCCGGCTTGGTGGTGAAGAAAGGGTCGAACACCCTGGGCAGGTCGTCCTCGCGAATACCGCCGCCATTGTCGACCACTTCGAGCAGCCAGTGGCCGTCGTCCCGCCGCAGGGTTATCCACAATTTTGGCTCTGGCTTTCCCGCCACGGCATCGAGGGCATTGCGCAACAGGTTGACCAGCACTTGTTCAAGGCGAATGGCATCGCCCGAGACCCAGGCCGGCACATTCAATTCCTGGCTGATCTGAACCTGGGCATCGCGCAGGTTGGGGGCCAGCAATTGCAGGGACTTATCCACAACGCTGCCCAGCTCCAGGCATTCGCGCAGACCTCCGGGTGTCTTGCGTGCGTAGGTCTTGAGGTGTCCGGTGAGGGCGGCCATGCGTTGCAGCAATTCATCGTGGCGACCCAATGCCTTGCGCGCCTGCTCCAGCTGGCCGTTGTCGAGCATCAGGCGCAGGCTCGCCAGGTGCATCTGCAAGGCGGTGAGCGGCTGGTTGATCTCGTGGGCCAGGGCTGTGGACATCTGCCCCAGTGCTGCCAGCTTGGCGGCCTGGATCAGACCATCCTGGGCGGTACGCAGGGCTGCCGTGCGTTGTTCAACCAACTGCTCCAGCTCTTCGCGGCTGCGCTGGCGGATGCGTGCCAGGCGCCAGCGCTGGTGCAGGAAGAGGGCCAGGAAGAACACCGCCAGCCAGGCACCGCCGGCAGCAAGGCTGGCCGCGCGTGCGCTGCTGGCGGCTTCCTGCGGCGTACGCAGCAGGTGCAGGGTCCAGCCTTCACTGGCCAGCGGCAAGGTTTCCCACAGGTAGTCGGCGGGGCCGTCGGGTCCTTCGACCCGGGCCAGCCGGCTGCCATTGCCGAAATCGACCCGCGTGTTGTGGATAAGTGGCGCCAGGGGTTGTTTGTCGTACTGGCGGGTGGCGGTCATCTCGGCGCGCCCCTCGGCCGAAATGGGCTGCAGCTCTCGGTAGCGCCAGCCTGCCTGGTTGGCGATGAACACCACGCCACGGGCGTCGCTGACCAGGATGATGTCCGAGCGCTGCCCCCATTCCTGTTCCAGTTCGGGAAATTCCAGCTTCACCACGATGGCGCCGATGAAGCTGTCCTCGGTGCCGCGCACGGCGCTGGCCAGGAAGTATCCGGGAATCCCGCTGGTCACGCCCACCGCATAGAAGCGGCCGCTGCCGAGGCGCCGGGCTTCGGCGAAGTAGGGGCGGAAGCCATAGTTGTGGCCGACGAAGCTGGTAGGCAGACGCCAGTTGCTGGCGGCCACCGCGAGGCCGTCGCGATCCAGCAATTCCAAGGTGGTGGAACCGGCGGCGCGATTCATCTGCTCCAGCTTGAGGTTGAGCCGGTGCTGGGCGTCGTTATCCACAGGGGCGGCCAGTGTTGCGCGCAGCTCAGGGTCCAGTGCCAGCACCGCGGGCAGGGCGCGGAAACGGTCGATCAGCGTGCGCAGGCTGCCGGCGTAGAGCGTCAGTTGCTCGCGGGCCTGCTCGCCTTCCGAGCGCAGCGCCTGGTGTTCCGCCTGGCGACCGGCCAGATGCATCGCCAGGAACAGGCCGGCGAGCAGCAGCAGGATCAGCAGGGCAATGCGCAGTTGGCGGGAAATCAAGGCGTGGCGTCCCCAGGTCAGAGGCGGCGACGATAGCACGGCAGGCCCTGGCCACTGCTCCTGGCGGACGTCTGCGGATACACTTCGCGCAGACAACTTCAAGGCACGTTCGATGCAATTGCTCCCCTGGTCCCACTCCACTTCCGCCGGATTCACCCTGCGCGGCTGGCAAACGCCCGCCTCCGGCAAACCGCTCCTGCATTTCCTCCATGGCAACGGTTTCTGCGGCCGTACCTACACGCCATTGCTGCAAGCACTGGCGGACGACTTCGACCTCTGGCTGTGTGATATCCAGGGCCATGGCGACAGCGACCACGGTGGCCGATTCCTAGGCTGGAACCGCAATGCCGAACTGGCGGTGGAAGCCTTCGAGGCCGGCCGCGGAGAGTACGGCGACGTGAAACGGGTGGCGTTGGGGCATAGCTTCGGCGGGGTGCTCAGCAGCCTGATCCTCGCCCGCCATCCGGAGCTGTTCAGTCGTGCGGTGCTGCTCGACCCGGTGATCTTCACGCCAGCGATGATCGGGGTGATGGCGTTTTCCGAAGTGCTCGGCCTGCACCGCCGCACCACCATGGCCAGCCGCGCGCGTGCCCGGCGCAACCACTGGGCCGACCGCGAGGCAGCGTGGAACGGCCTGCATGGCCGCGGCATCTTCAAGGGCTGGACTGAAGAGGCTCTGAACGGCTATGTGGATCACGCCATCAAGGCTGTGGATAACGGCGTCGAACTGAAGTGCCGACCCAGCCGCGAGGCGGAAATCTTCAGTTCCTTCCCCAAGCGCCTGTGGCCGTCGCTGGGACGCATCGTGACGCCGACCCTGATCCTTCACGGCCAGCACAGCTATCCCTTCGTGGCCAAGTCGGTGGCGCGCCTCACCGCTGTCAATGGCCACGTCAGCGCTCAGGTGGTGGAGGGCGGTCACTGCTTCATGCAGGAGTATCCCCAGGCCAGCGCAGAGCGCACGGCCGAGTTCCTGCTGCGCATGCCGTGACGGAACTCCGCGGGTGCGGCAGGTTGTTATCCACAGATTCAGCCGAACCATGAAAAACGGGCCCGAAGGCCCGTTGGATTGAGTGGCGGTCAGTCCACGCGGCGCTTCTCGTCCGGCTTCGGATGATTGCGTCGCCACTCGTTCATGTGGATAACCTTGTCGTCCTGCGCGATCTCGAGGTCGGAGCGGAACGGGTGGGCCTCCACATCGATGCGGCCGAGGTGATTGCCGAACATCTGGATGCTGCCGATCAGGCGTTGCTCACCGGTAACGGTGAATTCGAAGTCATAGATGCGCGCCAGACGCCGGTTGCCCTTGCCGTCGCGTACCAATGCCAGGCGGCGGAAGGCGACATTACCGTCCAGCAGCTCAACGTCAAGTCGAGCGCAGTGCTGTTTTGCCAGCACCAGCGCCCGCTCGCGCACACCATGACCGCGCCACAGCCAGGCTGCACCGGCGGTGAACAGTATCAGTAGGAAAACGTCAGCCAGGCTCAGCATGTGAACTCCAGAAACATAGGCCCAAGCTTAAACCATCCACAGTGGTTTCAGAGGGCCACTTCGATACGGTTTCTTCCCTGTTGCTTGGCGCGGTAGAGCGCCGCATCGGCTTCGCCCTGCAGGCGGTGCAGATTGTCGTTGGCGCCGACGCTGGCCACGCCGATGCTCACGCTGACGCGTATCGGTCCCTCGGGGCCGGCGATCTCCAGTTCCTGCAATGCCAGGCGCAAGCGTTCCAGCAGATGGCGCGCCGATTCGGCGCTGGTGTCCGGTAGCAGATAGATGAACTCCTCGCCGCCATAGCGGGCGAAAAGGTCAGTGCGTCGTGCCTGCAGCCGGCAAAGCTCGCTGAACTTCCGCAGGACCTCGTCCCCCGTCTGATGGCCGTATCGGTCGTTGATCTGCTTGAAGTGATCCAGGTCGAGCAGGGCCAGGCACATCGGCGAGCTCTGCCGTCGCGCACGCTGCAGTTCCTGTTCGGCGCGCTCTTCGAATGCCCGGCGATTGAGGGCGCCGGTCAGCGGATCGGTGGTGGCCAGGTGCAGCAATTGCCGCTCCAGCGCCTTGCGATGGCTGACGTCGCGAATCTCCACCAGGCGCTGCGGGGAGTCGTCGAGGGCGGCGATGGCCAGCTCCGCCGGGAAGCCGCTGCCGTCACCACGGCGTGCCTCGATATCGTGGGGGCGACCATCCGCCCGTTGCAGCAGATCAGCCAGCAGTGGCGCTTCGTTTTCGCCCACCAGCCGCGCCAGGGGTTGTCCGAGCAGCGCCTCACGGGGTTGGGCAAAGAGTTGCTCGAGCATCGGGTTGGCATCGCGGATGCGACCCTCTTCCACCACCACCATGCCCGCGTTGGCCACGCCCATCAGGCGCTCGAAACGGTGCGCGCTGGCTTCGGCCTGCTGGGCGTGGCGTTGGCTGTCCTGGAGGATGCGGCGCATGGTCATCAATGCCAGGCCCACCAGGGCGATGACCCAGAGCGGAATGCCGAAGTTGTACGGCAGCAGATAACTCACCGAACGGGTGACATCGGCGTGCACCACGCTCTGCAGCCAGTCATGAATGCCAATGGCCGCGCGCATCAGCGTCACCAGCGCATAACCCAGCAGGGTCACACCGACGAACAGTCGCACACTGCGCAGTGCCGGTTCGCGCCGCTCGGTCAGCAATACATGGCAGGCCTGCAAGGGCAGGGCGCCACCAATGGCCGCGTAGATGGCAACCATCAACTCGGTATTGATCGGGCTGTACCAGTACCAGCAGTTCACCACCGCCATCGCGCCGGCGCTGGCTGGCACCGTCCAATAGGGAGGCCGCAGGTCCAGGAAGCGGAACACGCCGAGCAGCAGAATCGCCTCGCCGGCCAGTTGGGTGGCGTTTCCGAGCACGTTGAGGACCGGGCTGCCACTGGCCATGAAGCCCATGAACAGCAGGATGCCGAGAATCAGGGTCCAGGCGCCGGCCATCCAGAATCCGGGTCCCCGATAGGGCCGGGAGAAATACCAGAGGGCGGTGCAGGCGACAGCGCTGGCGAGCATCAGGTTGAGCCCGAGCAGCATGGGGGAGAAGTACAGGGTTTCCATCGAGGCCCTCCCGGGCCTGGGATTCGACGCCCGGATTCTGGCACTGCCGAATTCAGCTGTCTTGCTGCCGAACGGCGAGAATTCCGGAATGTCCGGCCTGCGGCCATCTGTCCCAGCGGCTAGGCTTCATCCCAAGCAGGCGCTTGGCTAGCATATGCGCCTCCCGTTCGACCGGCATGGAACCCTCCCTGTGACCCACGGCAGAGCACGACATCGCGGCGCCTGGCTTGGCCTTCTGGCCATGCTGCTGGTGCTCGTCGGGCCGCTGGTGTCACAGGCACGGGACATGGGGCAGGGCGGGGTGCCGGTGTGGATGGACGAGCTGGCCTGCGCCACCGACCACAGCGCGCCCGGTCATGAACCGTCGATGCCCAGCCACGAGATGTCCTGGGCCAAGTGCGGATACTGCACCCTGCTGTTCAACTCTCCCGCCCTGACCCCGGCCAGCCTCCACGGGCTGGACCTTGCCGGGCTCGCCAGTCCGCATCCGGCCCTGGCGACCTTGAGCGGCCACGGCGGCCGGGCGATCTTCCCCGGCGCGCTGACCCGCGCTCCCCCCGCGCTTTCCTGATCCAGGCAAACCTTCTTTCTGCTGTGCATGGCCCGGCCCATACCGGCACCTGTGCGCGCAGGCCACTGGTTCATCAGGGAGCACGACAATGTCGAAAAACACTGTCTCCTTTTACAACCTGGCGTGGCGCTGGCATTTCTATGCCGGGCTGTTCGTCATCCCCTTCATGATCATGCTGGCGGTCACCGGCAGCATCTACCTGTTCAAACCGCAGCTGGACAACATGCTCTACAGCGACCTGATGCTGGTTCGCCCCAGCGGCCAGGCACTCACCGCCGACCAGCAGCTGGACAAGGTGCGCCTGGCTTATCCACAGGCCGCCGTCAGCCAGTACCTGCCGCCGGTCGATAACGAGCACAGCGCGCAGTTCGTGGTCAGCCTCGACGGGCGCAAGACCAACCTCTTCCTCGACCCCTACAGCGGCCAGGTGCTGGGCACCCAGGATGCGCAGAACAACCTCCAGGCCATCGCCCGCTCACTGCACGGGACCCTGCTGGCCGGTACTGTCGGCGACCGCCTGATCGAGCTGGCCGCTGGCTGGGCGATCGTACTGGTGGTCTCCGGGCTCTACCTCTGGTGGCCACGGGGACAGGGCATGCGCGGTGTGTTCTGGCCGCGGCTGGCCAATCGCGGGCGCCTGTTCTGGCGAGACCTGCATACGGTGACCGGTTTCTGGGGGTCGCTGCTGCTGCTGTTCATGCTGCTTACCGGCATGACCTGGACGGGCTTCTGGGGCGAGAAATTCGCCGACGTCTGGAACACCTTCCCGGCGGCCATGTGGAACAAGGTGCCCAAATCCGACCAGCAGGCCCGCAGCCTGAATACTGCCGAGGATCAGACCGTGGCCTGGGCGGTGGAGAACACGCCACTGCCGGCGTCCGATCCGCACGCCGCGCACAAGGGGCATGAGATGGCCAGCACGGCCGCCAGTGCCAATCAGGTTGGCCTGCAACAGGTGGTGGACACCGCCCGCGATCGCGGTGTGGTGCCGGGTTACAGCATCACGTTGCCGGCCGACGCCACCGGGGTGTACAGCATCGCGGTGTTCGCCGACGACCCGCGTAACGACGCCACCCTGCACCTGGACCAGTACAGCGGCAAGGTGCTGGCCGACATCCGTTGGCAGGACTACGGCGTTGTCGCCAAGAGCGTCGAAATGGGCGTGGTGCTGCATGAAGGCAAATTCTTCGGCCTCGCCAACCAGCTGATGATGTTCGGCGTCTGCCTGTTGATCCTGCTGAGTGCCGTGAGCGGCCTGGTGATGTGGTGGAAGCGCCGGCCGCAGGGCTCGCTCGGCGTTCCGCCGCTGCGCCATGACCTGCCATTGTGGAAAACCGCGGTGGTGATCATGATCGGCCTCGGCATCGCGCTCCCGCTGGTGGGCATGTCCCTCCTGGCGATCTGGGCGCTGGACTGGCTGGTGCTGTCGCGCATCGGTGGCAGCAAGGTGGTGGCCGGCTAACCGGCGATGCAGGCGCGGCGCTGTCGCCGCGTCCGCAATGGATAGCAATCGGCGCCCGCCGGGGGTGGGCGCCAGTCAATCGAATGAACGGAGTTTCAACATGCGCAAGACCTTGCTGGCCCTGGGGGCCCTGCTGAGTTTCTCTGGCTCCCTGGCCGCCCATGGCTACAACCTGGGTTCGCTGCATATCGAACATCCCTGGGCGCTGGCCGTACCCGCGGTATCGCCGAATGGCGCCGCCTACCTGGTTATCCACAACAAGGGCGCGGAGGCAGACAAATTGCTCGGCGCCGATACCGCCCGCGCAGGCAAGACCGAAATCCACGAGCACCTGCACAAGGACGGCCTGATGAAGATGCAGCAGGTGCCGAACGGCCTCGATATCCCTGCCGGGGGCGAAGTGCGCCTCGAACAGGGCGGCTACCACCTGATGATGTTCGGCCTGAAGCAGCCGCTGAACGATGGCGACAAGTTCCCTATGACCCTGCACTTCCAGAAGGCGGGCGACCTGGAAGTGGAAGTCCATGTGCAGAAGGAAGCGCCGGCCGGAAAAGGCGAGCACCAGCACTGATGCCTACTCGCGGGGCCGTCCGGCCCCGCGAACGTTCCTGCCAGGTTATCCACAGCTGCCGTTCGGCACCGTGGTTTGCCGGGCGGCGGTGGCTCTTCTAGCCTGAATCCATCGCAAGGAGCACCCGCCGGCAGGACGCCAGCCCCCGCGCAATGCGCGGCCTCGCATGAATCATCTGCCCCCCTGCTGTTTCCTGGCGATGCACTGCATCGGGCCCAGGCGCTGCGCATCGCGCCGCGTCAGGCTGGCCCGTGCCTGATGAGCCAAGACAAGGAGATGGAAAGATGAACACAGCAAGGACATTCCGTGTTGCCTGGTTCCTGTCGCTCGTCCTGTTTTGCGCAGGCCCGCTGCTGGTCGCCGGTTCGGCGCAGGCGGCGACTCCCGCGTGCAGCGCGAGCCAGGACTGGATCACCAACCCCGCCCCACCCAGCGAGATACCGGAAGGCAGCAATGCCGATTTCTGCGACTTCTACCAGTTCGCCTGGCAATGGTTCTTCCAGCTGGTCAGCCCGTCCCAGAGCGATCCGAGCCTGCGCAATTTCCAGGTCAACGCCAACTACCCGATCCTCCAGGCGACCGGCACCAATTCCTGTGATCCGGCCAAGCAGGCCGAAGTGATGTTCGTGCGCCGCGACAAGCCCATCGCCGCCGATACGCCCTTCCAGATTCCTGAACGCACTGGCCAGGCGGGTGGCGGAGATACCATCTTCGACCAGAACGGCAATGTGGTTTTCTACGAGATCCGCTTCAGCCAGAGCCTGTGCAATGTGGCGCAGATTCAGAGCGCGCCGAACTATCCGGCCGGTACCACCGAGTTGAAGAGCGCCTGGCGGATCATCACCGACGCCGACAAAGCGAATTACTTCTGGATTGAGGCGAACGTTGACGGAGTGCCCGGCAACGAGCTGCTGGGGTTGGTGGGCTTCCACATGGCCATCGCCACCGCGCTGCACCCGGAGTTCGTCTGGGCCACCTTCGAACACCGCAGCAATGTGCCCGAATGCAGCAATCCGGGCACCGCACCGGCTGGCGGGTGGTCGTTCACCAGCCCGACCTGCGCTGTGGATAACCCACCGTCGACCTGCAAGATGAACCTGGCCGCACCCAGTAGCAGCCTGACTGGCACACCCTCGGAAATCTGCCGGGTCTACCACGACGGCACCAACACCGCCGACCATGAAGCCGCCACCAACATCGCCGATATCGACAGCCTGAATACGCAGATCCAGGGCTTTCTCTCGGCACTGGGCAGCAACAATCCCATGAGCGTGTGGCAGAACTACATGAATGTAGGCGCCCTCTGGGAAAACGACGTTACCCAGCCGTCTTCCAACTTCTCCAACCAGCGCGGCTCCATGCGCCTGGCCAATTCGGTAATGGAAACCACCTTCCAGAACGTGGACCCGACACAACCCTTCATCTCCAACTGCTTCGGCTGCCACAACTTCAACGGCAGCGGCAGCAGCAACACCATTCCGTGGGCCAGTTTGAGCCACATCTTCGACGACGTGATGCAAGGCCAGTGCGCCACCCCGCAGGATGTGCAAGCCGGGCCGATCTGGAACAACAGCCAGGCCGCGCAGACCTGTCCACAGGTGTGCAACAGCAAGGGTGGCTGGAACGGCAATTGGAAGACCACCGAACCGGGGAGCATGTCGGTTTGCGGCTGCTGTGGGGGATAAGTCCCCAGCCGAGCGCTTGATCGTTTATTGATCAGATTCGTGCAGGCCGCGTCAATCGTGGGATGCGCCATGGGCCGCACAGCTTATCCACAGACGGCTGCACAGATATTGTGAGCAGCCGTCTGTGTAAGTCATTGAAATTGCGCGAAAAATGCTCAGTTTGTGAAAAGCTGTGCCGTGTCTGGCTTACAGCCATCCATAGACACCTTATGCACAGGACCATCCACGCGATTTGGGTACAAGCGTGGACAACCATTCGCGGGGTTGTGGGTTACTTGCTCTCAGTATCGATGGATAAGCCGTGGCGTTGCCCCGAAGGCGGTGCTGATCAGGAATTGATCAGACAGCTGGAGGCCCCGATGTGCCTGGCTTTTAGCGATACCTGAACAGCTTATCCACAAAGACTCGCACAGATAATGTGTGCAACGCCGTGCGTAACTGATTGAAATAGAACGAAAAATGCTCAGTGGCGTGGAAGCCGCGATATGCCTGCATCCTGGAGGGCGAACTACAGCTTATCCACAGATGAGTCCACGGGATTTGGGTAAAAGTAACGCGCTCCTGTGAACAGATCTTTGGAGTTCAGGCATCGGGGATGATTTGCCGGCCAAACCATCTGCGCGTGGGCCGTTTTCGCGAATGAATTCGTTCCTACAGGGGAGCACCGTTGATCCCTTATTCACAGCTCTGCCTCGCTGGCTTGGGGCTGTTCAGAAGTTGATCAAGTTTCTCGAGGCCGCACCAGCCTTGACTCGTGGCGTTGTCCTCACAAGATATCCACAGATGGCTACACAGATATTGTGCGCAATGGTGGAGTTATCCCTATGATTCTGCTCGAAAAATACCCAGGCAGTGGAAACCCGCGCGGCGCTTGGCCCCTGTACGTTCATCGACAACTTATTCACAGGGGCATCCACCGGAATTGGGGGGAAAGGCTCTGGAATGCGCCTTCCACTACAGAAGGCGCACAGACGCAGTGGCTGCTTCACCAAGGCACGAAAGCCTGGTCAGAAGATGATCAAACGCAGAAAAGGCACGGCTGGCGCGGGATTGCGCGGTATCCAAACAGCTTATCCACAAGCTGTTACACAGTATCTGTGCGCAGTATCCAGGCAAGTAATTGAAAACGCTCAGAAAATAACCTGATCACGGTGAAGCGCGCGTGGTGCGGGGCCTGGAGGTTGGTCTACACCTTATCCACAGGCCCTTCCACTGATTTTGGGGAACACAGGGGAAAAGTCAGCCTTCGCGCATTTCCCGGTAGCGCGCTTCCAGTTCCTGGCGAATCTGGCGGCGCTGCTTGGCCTGGGCGAAACGGCGTTTCTCGTCGGCGGTTTCTGGCTGCAATGGCGGGACCTGGGCGGGACGACGCTCGTCGTCCAGGGCCACCATGGTGAAGAAGCAGCTGTTGGTGTGGCGTACCGAGCGCTCGCGGATGTTCTCGGTGACCACCTTGATGCCGACTTCCATGGAGGTATTGCCGGTGAAATTCACCGAAGCGAGGAAGGTCACCAGTTCGCCCACGTGGATAGGTTCGCGGAAGATCACCTGGTCCACCGACAGGGTCACCACATAACGACCGGCATAGCGGCTGGCGCAGGCGTAGGCGACCTCATCGAGGTACTTGAGCAGGGTGCCGCCGTGGACGTTGCCGGAGAAGTTGGCCATATCCGGGGTCATGAGGACGGTCATCGACAGTTGTGCGGTTCCGGGTTCCATGCTGGCCTCGTCGGTTTTGGGGGGCTGTCAGGGATAGACGCGGGCGGGCGCCGGGGCGCCACAGTCGGCGGTCTGCCAATTCCAGGCCCGCCTGTGGATAACCGGTTTCAGGGGGCTTCGCTGGTCTGCTGGCAGGCGGGGTGCTCTTCCACCAGATCACTGGGGCCGCAGGCCAGGCCATGCTGTCGGCGGAGCTGCGCCAGCTCCTCGCTCTGCTCGACCAGGAAGCGGTCAAAGGCTTCCAGAAGTTCCGGGTACTTGAGGCTGCTGGCGTGGAAGGCCGTCCGCTCCAGCGGCAATTGCGGGTCCAGCAGCAGCCGGTCGCTGCCAAGGTTGGTGCTGGTTTCCAGGTAGTGGTGCAGCACTTCCGGATTGGCGTAGATGGCATCGATGCGCAAGCGCAGCAGCATGCGCACCAGGCCGCCGATGTCGCCGGCTTCCACTAGCTGCACCTGACCCTCATGCAAGCGCTCCTGCCAGGCTTCCGGGGTGAAGCCGCGCACCGTGCCGAGGCGGCGTACCGAATCGACGCCCCGTCCCAGGTGCTCGCGCAGTACCAGGGTGCCGTCGACGATGCGGATCACCGGGCGGCTGTAGTGCAGGCGCGCATCGCCCTTGAGCTGGCGCGACCATTCGGGGTTGTCGGGGAAGACCAGCATCAGCCGGTCGGTGGTTTGCAGGTTGCGGTGCAGGCGGTTGATCGGCAGGGGTTCCAGCTCCAGGGCCAGGCCCTGGCTGATGGCGAAGCGCTGGAGGACGGCGATGGCATAGCCTTCGGCGGGCTGGCCCGGAATCGCACGGTAATAGGGAAGGTAGTCCTGGCTTTCCAGGCCGATGCGCAATGACTCGGCCTGGCAGACGCCGATAGCCAGGAACAGCAGCGTGAGGATCGCAGCCTTCATCGGGCGGGCCAGAAAAGGTGGAGATGCTCTGAGCCTAGCAGCCGCACGGGGCGAGCGTCGGCGCCCGGACGGTTTGCCGGGCGCCGCCCAAACGCCCTTCGCCATCAGGCGTGGGTCAAGTACCAGCGCCAATCCTGCTCGCCGACTTCGCTGACGAACTGGCGGAACTCTTCCCACTTGATGGCGAGGAAGATTTTCAGGAAGTCCTCGCCCAGGGCTTCCTTGGCCCAGGCCGACTGCTCCAGGTTGCGTAGGGCGGTGAGCCAGTCCGTCGGCAAGGTTTCGCGTGCCTGCTCATAGCCGTTGCCAAGGATGGGTTCGCCCGGATCGATCTGTTCGCGAATGCCCTTGTGGATGCCGGCGAGAATCGCCGCAGCCGCCAGGTAGGGGTTGGCATCGGCGCCACAGATGCGGTGCTCGACGTGGCGGCTCTTGGCCGGTCCGCCGGGCACGCGGAAGGACACGGTGCGGTTGTTCACGCCCCAGCTCTTCGCCAGCGGCGCATAGCTGTTGGCCTGGAAGCGGCGGTAGGAGTTGGCGTTGGGGCAGAAGATCGCCAGCGTATCGTTCAGGGTCGCCATCATGCCGCCGATGGCATGGCGCAGCAGCGGGGTGCCGTGCGGATCGTCGCTGGCCATCAGGTTGTTGCCCTGCTCGTCGGCCAGGCTCACGTGCATGTGCAGGCCGCTGCCGGCGAGGTCGCCGAACGGTTTGGCCATGAAGCAGGCAACCAGCCCGTGCTTGTTGGCCACGCCTTTGACCAGGCGCTTGTAGCGAATGCCTTCGTCGACCGCGCGCAGGGCGTCGAAACGGTGCTCCAGGGTCAGCTCCAGCTGGCCGGGTGCGTATTCGGAGATCGCGGTACGGACTGGCAGACCCTGGGCTTCACAGGCGGCGTAAAGGTCATCGAGGAACGGCTGCAACTGTTCCAGTTCATAGACGCCGTAGACCTGCGGCGCTTGCGGGCGCACACCGTTCGCCTGCAGCGCTGGCTGCGGACGACCGTTGGCATCGCGCTGCTTGTCCAGCAGGTAGAACTCCAGCTCGACGGCCATCACCGGGTGGTAGCCGTCGGCCTTGAGGCGCTCGATGGCACGCGCCAGCACATGGCGCGGATCGCCCGGCGTGGCGGGTAGTCCTTGGGTCGGGTGCATGCTCACCTGCACCTGGGCGGTGGGTGTGGCGCGCCAGGGCTGCAGCGCCAGCGAGCCGGGGATCGGATAGGTCCAGCAGTCGGCATCGGCGACTTCCCACACCAGGCCGCTGGCCTCGACGTCTTCACCCTGGATGGTCAGGGAGAGAATGGAGCTGGGCAGCGGACGGCCGTTCTCGAAGATTGCCAGCAACTCGTCCCGGTGCAGCAGCTTGCCGCGCGGGATGCCGTTTGCGTCGATCAGCATCAGTTCGATGCTGCGGACTTCCGGATGTTGTTCAAGGAAGTCGCGGGCTTCCTGGGGATCGGCGAATTGCATCGTGGTGTCCTTCGTCGTGCTCCCCTCTCCCGCTCGCGGGAGAGGGGCCGGGGGAGAGGGTATTAAAGGCGTGCGCCGGGGATCGCCAGCAGCTCGCCGATGGCTTCGTCCAGGGTCGCGATGAGCCTGTCCACGTCGGCAGCGGTGGTCGCCGGGCAGCACAGGGTCATGTTGTGGAACGGCGTGATCAGGATGCCGCGGTTGATCAGGTAAAGGTGCAGGGCCATCTGCAGCTCATCGTGGAAGGCGGCTTCGGCTTCGGCGCCGGTGCGGGGCGATACCGGGCAGAACTGGAATTCGCTGCGTGCGCCCAGCTCGGTCACCGACCACTTCAGGTCGTACTTGGCGATCAGGCTGCGGAAGCCATCGGCCAGGCGCTTGGCAAGCGGCAGCATGTGGTCGTAGGCGGCCTGGGTCATCACCTGTTCGAGGTTGGCGCGCATGCAATGCATGGCCAGGGCGTTGGCGGAAAGGGTGGTACCCATGCCGCTGTGGCCGTGGCCATGGCTGTCTTCCTGGGCTTTCTTGCGCGAGGCGAGCATCCGCTCCGCCATGTCCGCGCTGCAACCGAAGATGCCGCAGGGCACGCCGCCGGCGATCGGTTTGCCGACCACGAAGAAGTCCGGATCGAGGTTCCACAGCTGGGTGCAGCCGCCGATGTTGGTGGAGATGGTGTGGGTCTCGTCGATGATCAGCAGGCTGCCGTACTTGCGGGTCAGTTCGCGGCACTTCTGCATGAAGCCCGGATCGGGCAGGACCATGCCGATGTTGGTCATCGCCGGCTCGCAGAGCAGGGCGCAGACATCGCCCTTGGCCAGCGCGGCTTCCAGCGCCTCGACGTCGTTGAAGGGAATGGAGCGGCTGTACTGGGTCAGGTCGTAGGCCTGGCCGACCAGGCCGGAGCGGGGCACGGTCTCACCATCGCGGTAGCGCACCATCACGTCGTCCACTGTGCCGTGGTAGCAGCCGTCGAACACCAGCAGGGTTTTGCGCTCGGTGATGGCGCGAGCCCAGCGCAGTACGTAGCGGTTGGAGTCGGTGGCGGTGGCGGTCACCTGCCAGAAGGGCAGTCCAAAGCGCTGGGCCAGCAGTTCACCGCAGACGACGGCGTCCTCGCCGGGCAGCATGGTGGTCAGGCCGTTGTTGGCCTGTTCGGCAATGGCGCGGGCGATCGGGTCCGGCGAGTGGCCGAACATGGTGCCGGTGTCGCCCAGGCAGAAGTCGACGTACTCGTGGCCGTCGACGTCATAGAAGCGGGCGCCCTTCGCGCGCTCGACGAACAACGGGCAGGGCGTGGACCAGTCGGCCATCCAGTGCATCGGCACGCCGGCATAGAGAGACTTGTGCGCGCGTTCGGCGAGGGCGACGGATTTCGGGTTGCGCTCGAGGAAACGGGCGCGCTCGCGGGCGGCAAAGGTTTCCACAGCCGCTTGGCTGATTCCACTGGCAGTCATGTTGAACACCTCGTTCGAATTTCTGCACATCGTGTTTTGTGATCACAATTCTGTCAAGGCTTGCTAAAAGAGCCCAAGAAATTTAACGTTTAACCATATTTGTGATCACAGGAATGAACGAAAGACTAGATGGAAACTGTCCATCCGGCCTGGCGACCCATCCTGATCAAACCCACCCACCCCAGAACAGAAGGCGACCCAAACCATGCGTAACTGCAGCCTGACCATGAACCAACTGCCGGCGCCGCCGGCCTGTGCATGGTGACAAGCCATGGCCGAGAACCTGCAGGAACAGCTTTACCAACGATTACGCGAGGGCCTGCTGGCAGGCCAGTTCAAACCCGGCGAGCGGCTGAAGATCCGCGATCTCGCCGCCGCCTGGGGCACGAGTCCAATGCCCGTACGCGCCGCTTTGCAGCGGCTGGTGGCAGAAGGCGCGCTCGAGGGCGAGCCACAGCGCTCGGTGCGCGTGCCGCCCATGACCCGCGAACGCTTCAAGCAGATCTTCCAGGTGCGCATGGCACTGGAAGGCATGGCCGTGGAAGCGGCCGCCCCACGATTGACCGCCGATGAGCTGGAAATCCTGCGGGTCTGCATGGAGCGCATGGACATCGCCATCGAGCAGCGCGATGTGCAGGGCTACCTGAACGACAATAGCCAGTTCCATCGGGTCCTGTACGGCGCCTGCGGCAATCCGATCTTGCTGCGGACCATCGAAAACCTCTGGCTGCAGGTCGGCCCGTTCTTCAATCGCCTGTTCACCGAAGCGGACCTTTCATTGCGGCTGAACGACTTCCACGAGGACGCCTTCAAGGCACTGCTGGAAGGTGACGGCAAGGCCGCGCGCTTCGCCATCGAGCAGGATCTTTCCTACTTCGGCCAGTTCCTCCTCAACCTGCTGGAACTGGACTTCGCCCAGGCCCGCAGCGGCTGATCCGCTCTTCTGCGAGAGCAGCCAGCCCTGCTCTCGTAGGTCGCTTCAGGCAAGTGTTACGGCATATTGCGCCGCCCTGGCGAGACATATCGCAGTGATAATCTGCGTCCGTTCCTTGCACCAACTTCCCTACTTCCTACATAGCTCCGTCGGAGCCGAGCGAGTTGCCCGCGCGCGGGACCGCTGTGCCGCGCATTGCAGAAAAGGAGTCGTCCGCCATGCATGCCATTGCTTTCATCCAGGATCTTGCCGTGATCATGCTGGTCGCGGGCATGGTGACCATCCTTTTCCACCGGTTCAAACAACCGGTGGTGCTGGGCTACATCGTTGCCGGCTTCATCATCGGGCCGCATACGCCACCCTTCGAGCTGATCCACGACGAGGAAACCATCAAGACCCTCGCCGAGCTCGGGGTGATCTTCCTGATGTTCTGCCTGGGGCTCGAGTTCAGCCTGGGCAAGCTGTTCAAGGTCGGTGCCACGGCCTTCATCGCCGCCTTCCTGGAAATCGTGCTGATGATCTGGATCGGCTACGAGATCGGCAGCTACTTCGGCTGGAGCACCATGGACTCGCTGTTCCTCGGCGCGATCCTGGCCATCTCGTCCACCACCATCATCGTCAAGGCGCTCAGCGACCTGAAGCTGAAGAACGAGCGCTTCGCCCAGCTCATCTTCGGCGTGCTGATCGTCGAAGACATCCTCGGTATCGGCATCATCGCGCTGCTCTCGGGCATCGCGGTGAGCGGCTCGGTGGAAACCGGCGAGGTGTTCGCCACCGTCGGCAAACTCAGTCTGTTCATGATCGTCGCGCTGGTCGTCGGCATCCTGCTGGTGCCGCGCCTGCTCGCGTATGTGGCGAAGTTCGAGAGCAACGAGATGCTCCTGGTGACCGTGCTGGGCCTGTGCTTCGGCTTCTGCCTGCTGGTGGTGAAGCTGGAATACAGCATGGTGCTGGGCGCCTTCCTGATCGGCGCGATCATGGCCGAATCGCGCCAGCTGGTGCAGATCGAGCGGCTGATCGAGCCGGTACGCGACATGTTCAGCGCGATCTTCTTCGTCGCCATCGGCCTGCTGATCGACCCCAAGGTGCTGGTCGAGTACGCCTGGCCCATCGTCGTCATCACCCTGGCGGTGGTACTGGGCAAGATGATCTCCTGCGGCCTCGGCGCCTTCATCGCTGGCAATGACGGTCGCACCTCGCTGCGGGTTGGCATGGGCCTGTCGCAGATCGGCGAGTTCTCGTTCATCATCGCCGCGCTCGGCATCACCCTGCAGGTCACCAGCGACTTCCTGTACCCCGTGGCGGTGGCCGTGTCGGCCATCACCACGCTGCTGACGCCCTACCTCATCCGCGCCGCCGACCCGCTCTCGATCAAGCTGGCCAAGGTCATGCCGGAGCCCCTGGTACGGGTCTTCGGTTTATATGGCGAATGGCTGCGCAGCATCCAGCCGCAGGGTCAGAGTGCGGTGCTGGCGGGGATGATCCGCAAGATCCTGCTGCAGGTGATGGTCAACCTGGCCCTCGTGGTGGCCATCTTCCTCGGCATCGCCTACTTCGCCGGCACCCTGGCCGAGTACCTGAGCACCTGGCTGACTTCTCCCAACCCGCAGAAGGCGCTGATCTGGGGCGGTGCGCTGTTGCTCTCGCTGCCTTTCCTGATCGCCGCTTACCGCAAGCTCAAGGCGCTTTCCATGCTGCTGGCGGAGATGGGCGTGAGCCCGGACAAGGCCGGGCGCCACACCGAGCGGGTGCGCAAGGTCATCGCCGAAGTGATCCCGTTGCTTTCGCTGCTGGGCATCATGCTGCTGCTGATGGCGCTGTCGGCGAGCATCCTGCCGACGCTGGAACTGCTGGTGCTGGTCGGCCTGCTGGCGGCGGGCGTCAGCGCACTGCTCTGGCGCTGGCTGATCCGCGTGCATTCACGGATGCAGATCGCCCTCATGGAGACCCTGGAGCAGAACCAGGACAACCATCATTGAGCGTCTACCTCTTAACGCGCTCGCGAGCTAGAGAAGAGCAAGGCGAAAATGGCTGAGGGCGCGGAGTTTACGTCTGTAAATGAGCAACCCGAAGCCATTCTCAACGCTGCTATTCCGACGCGCAGCAGCGCGTTCGCTCAGTTGGCTAGCCAGACGTCTCTCGCCCAGTGCCACACCGAGTCCCAGCTTTCGTCGGTGAGCTCGCCCTCGTCGCCGTCCCACAGGACGACTTCGCCTTCGCCGTCGACCAGGTAGTAGTCGCGGCCATCCTGGCAGAGGGGCACCAGGTCGCGCGGTACGCCAAGGTCCCAGGCGACGGCAGCGACTTCCGGCAGGTAGGTGTGGGATTGCGGGTCGGTGGCGGTCACCGGCTCCAGGCGGCCATAGACCACGTCGCTGACCTTGAGTAGGAACTCGCGCAACTCGAAGGGCAGGTTGATCAGCAACTGCTCCTCGATCTCCACCAGCAGTTCCTCGTCAGGAAGCTCCAGGGGAACCGGCACCGGCTCGTTGAGTTCGCGCAGCTGTTCGATGACTTCTTCCATGGCGGCAGGCCCTCATGCATTGGGATGCGCTTTATACAGTAGCCGCATGGGCGGGAAAATCGCAGGTTCGATAAACGAAGGTTCCACCAGACAGTTCGGCCCGCCCGCCTTATCCTCGATCTTTTGCCACGGAGCCCGTCATGGCGATCACCTGGACCTGCAAGCACCACAGCGAACTCGACGCCCACGAGGTCTATGCCTTCCTGGCGCTGCGTTGCCAGGTATTCGTGGTGGAGCAGAAATGCCCCTACCTGGATGTCGATGGCCAGGATCTCGAAGCCGATACCTGCCATGTGATGGCCTGGGAAGACGGGCAGTTGCTGGCGTACCTGCGCCTGCTGGACCCGTCGACCCAGGAGGGCGACGTGGTGATCGGGCGCGTGGTCAGCGCCGCCGAAGCACGCGGTCGCGGCCTAGGCCACGGGCTGATGGAGCGCGCCGTGACCGAGGCCGAAAAGCGCTGGCCGGGCATGCCGGTGTATCTTTCGGCGCAGGCGCACTTGCAGGGTTACTACGGCCGTTATGGCTTCTCTGCGGTGACCGAGGTTTATCTGGACGATGGCATTCCCCATGTCGGAATGCGCAAAAAACTACCTGCGTTGCCGATACGGCGTTAAAAACCGCCTCAGAATGCTCATTTACAGCTCGTAAACTCCGCTTCTTCGGCGGTTTTTGGCCTTGTCTCGGCTGCCTCGCCTACGTTTTTCAACACTTTTTAGTCCCAACGCTGCTTTGCAAGGTCAGGCTCAGCACCAACCGCTTTATTCCGTCCGGAATGAGGTAGCTAAACTTTGTGCACCATGCGGCTGCCTGGGGCAGCCGCCAACACCCTGGCTATCCACAGGAGGTGCATCATGCGAATGGCCGCAACCCTGCAGCGCAGCCTGGAAAGTACCCACACCCAATTCGACCTGGTGCCGCACCCTCACTCGGCCACCAGCCTGGAGTCGGCGCGCGTCGCCAATATCCCTGCCGAACGCCTGGCCAAGCCGGTGATCCTGGACGACCGCCAGGGCCACTTCCTCATGGCGGTGGTTCCCTCCAGCCGACACCTGGACGTGGGCAAGGTGCGCAAGGACTCGAGGATCTGGCAACTCACCCACGAAGCCGACCTGGCCCGTCTATTCACGGATTGCGAACTGGGCGCCGTACCGGCACTCGGCGAACCCTACGGCATGAACATGCTGGTGGACCCACAACTGACGCGGCAGAAGGACATCTACCTGGAGGCCGGCGACCACGAAAACCTCGTGCACATGCGTATGGATGACTACCTGAAGCTGGTGCCTCATGCGGAAGTCTGCGAGCTCTGCCACTAAGGGCCGTGGTTTGCTGCGCGTCAGGCTCGCGCAATCATGAAGAAGGTCCGGGGCATTCGACCGCCCATTCCGCCCCCCTTCTGGTTCCGCCGTTCCCTGGCGCGTCGGCGCTGGCGCAGGGGTGGTGGTCGCCATCAGTGAAAAGAAAAACCCGGGACAAGCCCGGGTTTTTTCATTGCAGCAGCGATCAGTTCTGGCGGATGCCCGCCACCAGCCAGGGCTGGTTGTCGCCATTCACACGCTCCATGCGCCAGCTTTCGCTGAACACCTCGCCCTGGTCGAAGCGCGAGGACTTGGAAACGCCGTTGAAGGTCAGGGTGGCGACGGTCTTGTCGGCCAACTCATCGATGCCGTCCAGTTGAACCTGGAGGTTGTCGATGTAGGTGGACTGGTAGGCATCACCCAGGCTGGCGCGCTCTTCCTTCAGGAAGCTCAGCATCTGCGGGGTGACGAACTCGGCGATCTTGTCCATCTCGGCCGCGTCCCAATGCTGTTGCAGGGCCATGAAGTGCTCGCGACCGGCTTCGATGAAGCGTTGCTCATTGAACCAACTCGGCGCGTTGAAGGCCGGTTGGGCAACCGGTGCGGCGCTGCCGAAGATCGACGGCTGCTGCTGCGGCATCTGCGGCATTTCGCGCTGGAACGGCGCATGGCCGCCGGCCATGGCAGGACGGCCCTGCTGCTGGGCGCGTTTGCGGGCGGCCAGGAAGCGGAAGATCAGGAAGGCGATCAGGCCGATGATCAGGAAGTCGAAGATCTGCATGCCGTCGAAGCCGTCGCCCATGAACATCGAGGCGAGCAGGCCACCGGCGGCGATGCCGGCCAGCGGGCCGAGCCAGCGGGAAGCACCGCTCGCGGCGGCGGCGGGTTTGCCGGCAGTGGCAGGGGCAGCGGCGTTAGGCGCTTGCTGGGCGGGGGCTGCCTGGCGGGTCTGGTGGGTCGGCGCGGAGCCGAAGGACTTGCCGCCACCCATACGCTTGGCGGCGTTGACATCCAGGCTCAGCGTCAGACCGACGCAGAGGGCCAGGGCAATACTGAGAAATCGGCGCATCAGAGGCTTCTCTTGGTTATGAATCTACGCGCGCCATGCTGCACAGTCAGTCGCGCGATAGCTAGGGGCAGAGTGTTTCGGGATTTTGTCATACAGCCCTGTCGGCCTTTTCCGGGCATGCCGTTCATCTGCGCAGTAGGAATACCAGCGGGCCGCAGCGCAACTGACGGCGCAACAGGGCGCGCAGGTCCGCTTCATCTTCAAGCGGATGACGCAGCCAGTGGAGGAAGGTGCGCAGGTAGGCCGCGGTGAGCAGGCTTTCCTCGGCGATGCGGCACAGGTGCAGGGTTTCCCGCTGTGCCGCCTCGCGCCACCACTGCACCGTCCGGCTGACGCGCAGCAGGCCCAGTACCTGAAGGTGGATATGGCCGGGCTCCAGCTTGTAGAGCAGCATCTGCCCGGTCACCGAACGGTGTGGGGCCAGTGCGTTGAGCCAGGCTATCAGCAGTTCCTCCAGGCGCCTTTCCGCACTCAGGGCCGCCAGGTCGCCGCCCTTGCTGCGATCCAGCAGGGCCTGGTCGGCGCGGTCGAACCAGGCCTCTACAAGGTCATCCTTCTGTTGATAGTGCTTGGCGATGGCATCGAGGCTGACACCGAGTTCGTTGGCCACCTCGAACAGGTGCAGCCGTTCCCAGCCACTGGTATCGGCCAGGTTCAGGGCGCAATCGAGTATCTGCTGGGCGCTGGGTGAGCGGGGCATGGACTTACCTCCGCAAGTGAGTATGGCCAAGCGAACGGCGGCGGCAGGGGCATCGGACGGGCGGAGGGTGATGCCGAAGGGGACGGCTGCTGCTCTTGTGGGGGCGAATTCATTCGCTAAGGGCAGCGCAGCTGCCCCTTGATCACCAAGGGCAGGCCTACGGCCTGCTCAGCGAATGAATTCGCCCCCACAGACAAATCAGAGCGGCTGCAGCTTGGCGTAGGCCAGCATCAGCCACTTGCTGCCTTCGCTCTCGAACTTCACCTGCACCCTGGCCTGGGCGCCGGCGCCTTCGAAGTTGAGGATGGTGCCTTCGCCGAACAAGGCGTGCTGTACCCGCTGGCCCAGGGAGAAGGGCGTTTCCGGTACGGCGGCGCCATCGAAGATGGAGCCGTGGCGGCTACCGCTGCCCATGGGACGGCTGATGCTGTTGTTCAGGCGCACTTCGCGGATCAGCTGCGGCGGCACTTCGCGGACGAAGCGCGAGACCTTGTTGTAGGTCTCGCTGCCGTAGAGCCGGCGGGTTTCGGCGTAGGTCATGACCAGTCGCTGCATGGCGCGGGTAACGCCGACATAGGCCAGGCGGCGTTCCTCCTCCAGGCGGGTCGGGTCTTCCATGCTCATCTTGTGCGGGAACAGGCCTTCTTCCATGCCCACCAGGAACACCAGGGGGAATTCCAGGCCCTTGGCGCTGTGCAGGGTCATCAGCTGCACGCTGTCCTCGAAGGCGTCGGCCTGGGTTTCCCCGGCCTCCAGCGAGGCGTGGCTGAGGAAGGCCTGCAGCGGTGTCAGGTCGTCTTCGGGTTCTTCGTTCTCGAAGGCGCGGGCGGCGCTGACCAGTTCTTCCAGGTTTTCCACCCGGGCCTGGCCTTTCTCGCCCTTCTCGTCCTTGTGGTAAGCGACCAGGCCGCTCTGCTCGATGACCGTCTGGGTCATCAGGTGCAGGGGCATGTCCAGGCACTTCGCGGTCAGGTTCTCGATCAGCTCCATGAAGACCGCCAGGGCGCTGGAGGCGCGACCGGCCAGGGCCTTGTTGGCGATCATCAGGCGAATCGCTTCCCACATCGAGACGTCGTTGACGCGGGAGAACTCGCGGATGCTTTCTACGGTTTTCTCGCCGATGCCGCGCGGCGGCACGTTGATCACCCGCTCCAGCGCAGCGTCATTACCGCGGCCGTCGAGCAGGCGCAGGTAGGCCATGGCGTTCTTGATCTCGGCGCGCTCGAAGAAGCGCTGGCCGCCATAGATGCGGTAGGGAATCTTCTCCCGCAGCAGGGCTTCTTCCAGTACCCGCGACTGAGCGTTGGAGCGATAGAGGATGGCGATTTCGCTGCGGGCCATGCCGTCTTTCAAGGCGCTCTCGATGCTCTCCACCACGTAGCGGGCTTCGTCGTGCTCGTTGAACGCGGCGTAAAGGCCGATGGGCTCGCCGTCTTCGCCCTCGGTCCAGAGTTCCTTGCCCAGACGCCCCTGGTTGTTGGCGATGAGGGCGTTGGCGGCCTTGAGGATGCCGGCGGTGGAGCGATAGTTCTGCTCCAGGCGAATCACCTCGGTGTCCGGGAAGTCGCTGGAGAATTGCTGGATGTTCTCGATCCGCGCACCGCGCCAGCCGTAGATCGACTGATCGTCATCGCCCACCACCATCAGGCTCTGGCCGCCCTTGGCGAGCAGGCGCAGCCAGGCGTATTGCACGGCGTTGGTGTCCTGGAACTCGTCCACCAGCACGTGGCGGAAGCGCCGCTGGTAATGCTCCAGCAGGCTCGGGCGGTCACGCCAGAGGTCGAGGGCGCGCAGCAGCAGCTCGGAGAAGTCGATCACCCCGGTGCGCGCGCAAGCCGCTTCGTAGGCTTCGTAGATCTTCAGCATGGTGCCGAGGAACAGGTCGCCGCCGGCCTGGATGTGCTGCGGACGGATGCCCTCGTCCTTCTGCCCGTTGATGAACCATTGGGCCTGACGTGCCGGCCAGCGCTGCTCGTCGAGGCCGAGGTCGCGGATCACCCGTTTGACCAGGCGCTGCTGGTCGTCACTGTCGAGGATCTGGAAGTTCTCGGCCAGGCCCGCTTCCTGCCAGTGGGCGCGCAACAGGCGGTGTGCCAGGCCGTGGAAGGTGCCGACCCACATGCCGGCTGGGTTGATCCCCAGCAATTGCTCGATGCGCTGGCGCATTTCGGCCGCGGCCTTGTTGGTGAAGGTCACCGACAGGATCGAATGCGGCGAAGCCTGCTCCACCTGGATCAGCCAGGCGATGCGGTGCACCAGCACACGGGTTTTGCCGGAACCGGCGCCGGCAAGCACCAGTTGACGCCCCAGCGAGGCCGCTACGGCCTGGCGTTGAGCGTCGTTGAGGGAGTTCAGAAGGAGGGAGAGATCATCATGCATCGCGGCATTCTAGGGGCGCGGCTGGGGGAGGGCAAACCGATGACCGGATAGTCAGCCGGATGGTCGCCGATCCCCACGGCGGAGACCCTCCGAAAGTTGGGCGACGCTCATCCGGAACCTCGCACATAAAGCTATTGCAGCGATTCACCGCTCGGGTAAGCTCCGGGCTCGCTTAGGCAGACCACTAAAAAAAAGCGCCTATGACCGCCAATTCAATGCCCGCCGACCAGGCGTCGTTCCTGGTCGACAGCCGCGAGATCCGCCAGCAGTTCGCGACCGACATTGCGGCCGAACGAACGCGCCTCCTTTACCAGGGCTCCCAGGTCCCGACCCTGTTCATGCTGCTCAACGGCCTGGCCTGCGCCTACCTGCTGTGGGGGACGGGCAACAGCCTGCTGCTCGGCGTGTGGCTGGTCTGGCTGGTGCTGCTGGCCATCCTGCGCCTGACCCAGGTGGCCGCCTTCAACAAGGCACTGCCGTCGAAGCAGGCCTGTCCGCGCTGGCGCCACGCCTTTCTGCTGGGGGCCGGTGCCTCCGGCCTGACCCTGGCGTTCGCCGCCGTGGCGCTGGTGCCGCCGGACGCATTCCTGACCCAGGCTCTGGTCTACGGGTTGATCGCCGCGGCGATCCTCTCCGCTAGCGTCGCCTATGCCGTCAGTCTTTCCGCCTTCCTCACCTTCGCCTTGCCATGCCTGTTGCCGTCCATTACCTGGCTGCTGCTGGGAGATACCTCCCTGCTGCGCGGCTGGGGCGTGCTGGGCGTGATACTGGCTGCGTCGCTCATGGTAGTGGCCTGGCAGATCAACCGGCTGGTGCAGCGCAGCCTCCTGCAGCGGTTCCAGAACCAGGCGCTGATCGCTCATCTGGAAGAAGCCAAGACCCGTGCCGAAGGCCTCAACGGGGAACTGGCCCGCGAAGTGGAACAGCGCCGCCGGGCCGAGCGTGAACTGCGCCGCGCCCATGGTGAACTGGAGATGCGCGTGGCCCAGCGCACCCTGGAGCTGGCCGATGCCAGCCATGCGCTGGTCAAGAGCGAGGCGCGCCTGGCCCTGGCGCTGGAAGCCAGCGAGTTGGGCCTGTGGGACTGGAACCTGGAAACCGACGAAGTCCACCACACGCAGCTCAAGGCGATCTTCGGCATAGACGCCGACGACGTGACCCGCGTCCTCAGCGACCTGAAGCCGCGCCTGCACCCGGACGACCTGCCGCTGCTGCGTCGCGCCCTGGTGGAACATATGAAGGGCCGCACGGACGGCTACGCCATCGACTACAGGGTGCGCCACAACGACGGCCACTGGGTCTGGGTGGAAGACCGCGGCCGCGTGGTGGAGCGCGATGAAGACGGCACGGTGCTGCGCATGCTGGGCACCCGTCGCGACGTCACGGCGCGCAAGCACCAGGACGAGGAACAGCGCCTGGCGGCCACGGTATTAGAGGCGGCCAGCGAGGGCATCGTCATCCTCGATCCTGACTACCGGGTGATCCAGGCCAACGAAGCCTTCAGCCAGGTCACCGGCTATCGCCAGGATGAGGTGATCGGGCGCAGCGTCGCGACTCTCATCGGTAACCGCGAAGCCCGTCGCCGCTATTACCTGATCCGCGAAGAGCTGGAACAGAGCGGCAGCTGGCAGGGCGAGCTGATGGACACGCGCAAGAGCGGCGAGCTCTATCCGCAATGGCTGCAACTCAACATGGTGCGCGACTCCCGGGGCAACGTCAGCCACATCGTGGGCTTCTTCGCTGACCTCACCTCCCGCCGGGAGGCCGAGGAGCGCCTGCGTTACCTGTCCAACTATGACGAACTCACCGGACTGGCCAACCGCACCCTGTTCAAGGACCGTCTGCACGAGGCCAGCCAGCGCGCCCGGCAGAGTGGCCGCAGCCTGGCCCTGCTGCACATCGACCTGGATCGATTCAAGGTGCTCAACGACAGCCTCGGCCATGAAGTGGCCGACCAGCTGCTGCGCCAGGTCAGTCGCCGCCTGACCCAGGCGGTTCCGGAAGCCGACACCATCGCACGCCTGTCCGGTGACGAGTTCGCGGTAATCCTCGACGCCTACGGCAGCCTTTCCAGCCTGGCGCGCCAGGCCAGCCGTCTGCTTGGAAAGCTGCGCATGCCGATCACCGTGGGAGGCCATGAGCTGGTCATCAGCGGCTCACTGGGCATCAGCCTGCTCCCGGAAAACGCCCGCGACATTTCCGCGCTGATCAGCCAGGCCAACATGGCCATGCAACATGCCAAGCACCTGGGCGGCAATACCTTCCAGTTCTTCACCGACAACCTCCAGGCCTGCACCTTGGAGCGCCTGCAGCTGGAAAACCAGTTGCGCAAGGCCATCGAGGAAGGCCAGCTGGAGGTCTTCTACCAGCCCAAGCTGGGTCTGGCCGATAACAGCCTGAATGCCGCCGAGGCGCTGGTGCGCTGGCGCCATCCGCAGCAGGGGCTGATCCCGCCGGGGGACTTCATCGGCCTGGCTGAGGAGACCGGGCTGATCGCGCCCATCGGCGAGTTCGTGCTGCGCCAGGCCTGCCAGCAGGCCCGCGAGTGGCAGCGCCAGGGGCTGGCCGACATAAGGGTTTCGGTGAACCTGTCGATGCACCAGTTGCGCCAGGGCAACCTCGTCAGCCTGGTACGCCAGGTGCTGGAGGAAACCGGGCTGCAGGCGCGCCTGCTGGAGCTGGAACTGACCGAAAGCCACCTGCTGGAGAACGTCGAGAATGTCATCGCCACCTTCCATCAGCTGCGCCAGCTGGGCGTGAAGCTGGCCATCGACGACTTCGGCACCGGCTATTCGTCCCTGAGTTACCTCAAGCGCTTCCCGGTGGACTACGTGAAGATCGACCAGACCTTCATCCGCGACCTATCCGCCGGCAGCGAGGATGCCGCCATCACCCGCGCGATCATCGCCATGGCCCACAGCCTGGAACTGAAGGTGGTGGCCGAGGGCGTGGAGAACCAGGAGCAGCTGAACTTCCTGCGCAGCCAGCGCTGCGACGAAATCCAGGGCTACCTGATCAGCCCGCCGGTGGAAGCGCCGCAGTTCGTGCGACTACTCAGGGAACAGGCAACGGCGCTCTGGTACTGAGCCATTGGGTGGGGCGATGAGTATCGCTCCGCTGAACCCATCCTACGAAGCTGGGGCTTTGTAGGAGCGAGCTCTGCTCGCGAAGCTTTGTGCCACGTCGGTTCGCGAGCAAGCTCGCTCCTACAGGTTCGAATGGACCATTTCCACCCGGCATCAGGCGCTTGCGGCGGTGCAGCTATTGCCGGTGCTGAACCAGCGCAGCAACAACGCGTTTTCCAGGGGAAGGTCCGTCGGCAGCGGCAGGTACAGGGTATGGCCGTCACCCGGCGCCACCGCCTTGCGCTCGCCGAAGCGGTTTTCCAGGGTGTCCAGCCTGAAATCCACATTGCCTTGCGGCGTCATGAGTTGCAGGCGGTCGCCGACGGCGAAATGGTTTTTCACGCGCACTTCCGCGAGGCCCTGGCGCACCACTCCCGTCAGCTCGCCGACGAATTGCTGGCGCTCGGCAAGGGAGTAGCCGTGTTCGTAGTTCTGGTACTCGTCATGCACGTGGCGACGTAGGAAGCCTTCGGTGTAGCCGCGATTGGCCAGGGATTCGAGGTCGTCCATCAGCGCGCGGTCGAAGGGCCTTCCCGCGCAGGCGTCGTCGATGGCCTTGCGATAGGCCTGCGCGGTGCGTGCCACATAGAAGTGCGACTTGGTGCGGCCCTCGATCTTCAGTGAGTGCACGCCCATCTGCAGCAAGCGCTCCACGTGGTGCACGGCGCGCAGGTCCTTGGAGTTCATGATGTAGGTGCCGTGTTCGTCTTCCCAGGCAGACATCAGTTCGCCCGGCCGATTGGCCTCCTCCAGCAGGACCAGTTGCTCGCTCGGCGCGCCGCAACCCAGCGTGGGCACCAACTGGCCCACGTCATCTTCCTGCGCCGGTTTCGCGCTGTATTGCCAGCGGCAGGCATTGGTGCAGGTGCCCTGGTTGGGGTCGCGGTGGTTGAGATAGCCTGAGAGCAGGCAGCGGCCGGAGTAGGCCATGCACAGGGCGCCGTGGACGAAGACTTCCAGCTCCATGCCCGGCACTTGCTGGCGGATTTCCCCGATCTCTTCCAGCGAGAGTTCACGGGACAGGATCACCCGGCTCAGCCCCTGCTGTTGCCAGAACTTCACGCTCGCCCAGTTCACTGCGTTGGCCTGCACCGAGAGGTGGATGGGCATCTGCGGGAAGTGCTCGCGAACCAGCATGATCAGGCCGGGATCGGACATGATCAGCGCATCCGGCCCCATGGCGATGACCGGCTCCAGGTCCTTGAGGAAGGTACGCAGCTTGGCGTTGTGCGGGGCGATGTTCACCACCACGTAGAAACGCTTGCCGGCGGCATGCGCCTCGGCGATGCCAAGGGCCAGGTTGGCGTGATCGAACTCGTTGTTGCGTACCCGCAGGCTGTAGCGCGGCTGGCCGGCGTAAACAGCATCGGCGCCATAGGCGAAGGCGTAACGCATGGCCTTGAGGGTACCGGCGGGGGAGAGCAGTTCGGGGCTGTGCATGGCGCGGCTCGCGGAGGCAGGGCGAAAGACGCGCGATTCTAGGGAGGGCGGCGGGGAGGAATATTGCTCTGGAGCAATGGGGCTGCTGGGGGCCGTCTTTCGTAGGTTGGTCCGAGCGAAGCGAGGCCCAACGTTGCCCGGGCCAACCCCTGCCTGTTGGGCTTCGCTGCGCTCTGCACCAACCTACAGGAGACTGGTGCTCTTCAGTCGTGCCAGGCGCGCTCGTGCAGTTCCAGCAGGCTGTGGGCCTGTTCCGGCCCCGTGGAGCCGGCGGGGTACGGGCGGGGGCTCTGGTAGTACTCGTGCCAGCCATCGAGGATCGGACTGATCCAGCGCCAGGCGGCTTCCACCTCGTCACGGCGCATGAACAGCGTCGAGTCCCCCTCGATCACGTCCAGCAGCAGGCGTTCGTAGGCGTCCCAGCGGCGCTGGTGGCTGAAGGCCTTGGCCAGGTTCAGGTCCAGCTCCACCGGCTCCAGGTTCATGCCTTTGCCCGGGGTCTTGGCCATCAGTTGCAGGCTGATGCGCTCTTCCGGTTGCAGGCGGATCAGCAGGCGGTTGGCCTCGCCGTCGGCGAACAGGCGGTGCGGCACCGGCTTGAACTGGATGACGATCTCCGAGTACTTGCGCGCCAGGCGCTTGCCGGTGCGCAGGTAGAAGGGCACGCCGGCCCACCGCCAGTTGTCGATCTCCGCCTGCAGGGCGACGAAGGTTTCGGTATCGCTGTCGTTGTCGACGTTCTTTTCGAAGTAATAGGCCGGCACTTCCTGGCCGCCGATCTTGCCGGCGCTGTACTGGCCGCGCACGGTCTTGTCACGCACGTCCTGGCCGGAAATCGGCTTGAGCGCCTCGAGTACCTTCACCTTCTCGTTGCGCACCGCCTCGGCATCGAAGCGTACCGGCGCCTCCATGGCCACCAGGCAGAGCAACTGCAGCAGGTGGTTCTGCACCATGTCGCGCATGGCCCCGGATCGGTCGTAGTAGGCGCCACGGTTCTCCACGCCGAGCGTCTCGCAGACGCTGATCTGCACATGGTCGATGTGCCCGGCGCGCCAGATCGGCTCGAACAGGCCATTGGCGAAGCGCAGCGCCATGAGGTTCTGCACGGTTTCCTTGCCCAGGTAGTGATCGATGCGGAACACCTGGGATTCGTCGAATACCTTGCCGATCGCGGCGTTGATCGCCTGGGCCGACTCCAGCGAGTGGCCGATGGGCTTTTCCAGCACGATGCGTGACTGTGGCGTGGCCATCCGGGCGATCGACAGGTGCGCGGCGATGTCCTCGAACAGGTCGGGGGCGGTGGCCAGGTAATAGACCCGCCCGCAGCCTGGGTCGGGTCCGAGGTGGCGGGCCAGGCGGACGAAGTCGGCGCTCTGGGAAACGTCCATGGCGAAGTAATCGAGGCGCTCGGAGAAGCCGCGCCAGGCTTCTGCGGTGAAGTCCGAACGCGCTACCTGGGCGCGGCAGCGACGCTCTGCGAGGGCACGATAGCCGTCACGATCGAGGGTATTGCGGGCCAGGGCGAGGATGCGCATCTGCGGATGCAGTCGCCCTTCGCGATGCAGGTGATAGAGGGCCGGAAGCAGCTTGTGCAGCGCGAGATCGCCGGTGCCGCCGAAGACGAGCATGTCGCAGGAGCTGGTCAAGGATGCGCTCTCCCTTCCTTGCACGCTGAGAAAAGGTGGTTCAAGTGGGCGGAAAAGCGGTTCATGTAGTATAACTACAAGGCCACTACAGCCTGATTCCGCCGATCATAACCGAGTCGCGCCCCGTTGCATGACTGAAGAAACCGGCAAAACCCCCATTCCAGACAGAGCCTGCCCTGTGAACCTGCTGCAACATATCGCCCAGTCGCGTCATCTGCTACGCAAGTCGGAACTGAAAGTCGCCGACCACGTCCTGCTCGATCCCGCTGCGGTCATGCACAGCTCCATGGCCGACCTGGCCCAGGGTGTCGGGGTCAGCGAGCCCACCATCGTGCGCTTCTGCCGCGCCATCGGTTGCGGCGGCTTCCAGGACCTCAAGCTGAAACTGGCGCAGAGCCTGGCTGCCGGTGCCAGCTTCGGCCAGTTCGCGATACACGAGGACGACTCGGTCGCGGACTTCAGCCTGAAGATCTTCGACACCACCCTGCACACCCTGATGGAAGTCCGCGAAAGGCTCGACCCGGAAGCGCTGCAGCGCGCCATCGGCGCCTGCGCCCAGGCCCAGCGTGTGGAGTTCTACGGCTTCGGCGCATCCGGTGCGGTGGCGGCCGACGCCCAGCACAAGTTCTTCCGCCTGCTGCTCACCGCGGCGGCCTATTCCGACCCGCACATGCAGGCGATGTCGGCGGTCACCCTGAAGCCTTCGGACGTGGCCATCTGCATTTCCCAGTCGGGCCGCTCCAAGGACCTGCTGATCACCGCCAACCTGGTGCGTGAGGCCGGCGCGACCCTCATCACCCTGTGCCCGAGCCAGACCCCATTGGCCGACCTGGCCACGGTGAACCTCGCCATCGACGTGCAGGAAGACACCGAAATCTACACCCCGCTGACCTCGCGGATCGCCCATCTGGTGGTGATCGATGTGCTGGCGATGGGTGTCGCCATGGCCCGTGGCCCGACCCTGGTGAACCACCTCAAGAGCGTGAAGCGAAGCCTGCGCAGCCTCCGTCTGTCGCCCAAGTCGGTGAAGAGCGCGGAGGACTGAGCTCCTTCGAGCCTGCTTCGCTCAGACGAGCCCTTGTCGTACCAGGAGCCGCTCTATCGCCTCGATGAATGGCCCGCTGCCCGGCCAACTGGTGATCCGTCCCAGCGGCCGGCCGCGGTAGAGGGCTATGAAAGTCGGCACGCCGTGCAGCCCGAAGCGCAGTGCCAGCGCCGGGTCTTCGTCCACTTCGTCATGCAGCCAGCGCACCTGGGGCCACTGGCAGCGTTCCTGGGTGCGCAGCAGGTCGTGCTTGGCCACATCGCACAGTGGGCAATCGTCCTGCCAGAGGTAGAGCAGCACGAGCCGTTGGCGTTCGCTGGCCAGAACGTCATCGAGGATGCTGGCGCGCACCCGTTGGATCGGAAAGCGTTGGAAGAATTCGACGGCATTGCTCATGGCGTCCTCCAGCGACGTTGCCCGTAATTGCTGAGCAAAGTCGCGCCGCGCCGGTCTGTCCAGCTATCGCGCCGATAGCCTGAAACCTTCGCTTCACCACAGATTCACCGAGCCTTCGCGAAAGCGTCACGGGCGGGGACGATCCTGCGCCTGTCAGCCTGCTTCCGAACCCACCCTGGGAGAGATGCCATGCAACGCTTTCACGATGAGTCCGCCCATCTGGACAGCAAGACCCGGCGCAAACTGGAGGATCAGCGGCGTATGCAGTTTCGTCGCGCCATTGAAGACCGCGCCGATCAGCGCCGCCTGCAGATGGAGTGTTCGGATTATCCCTACCCCGAATTGATCGCCGCTAACTACCTGTTGTCGTCAAAGGCAGTGCGCCGGAAAATCGGTGCGAAAGTGCACTGATCTGTGCGCGTTCTTCGCGGATAAAGGCCAGAAACGCCTGGGCGACCGGCGATAGCCGCTTGCCCTTGGCGTGCACGGCGCACCAACTGCGATACAGCGGCAATTCTTCCACCGGCAACTCCCGCAGCAGCCCGGTCGCCAGTTCCAGGCTCACCGCGTGGCGTGGAATCAGGGCGATGCCAAGGTCGGCCACCACGCATTCCTTCTGCGCATCCAGCGAGGCCACTTCCATGGTCTCGGCGAAGTGTGCGCGCTTCTGCTGGAAGTACTCCTCGCAGGCCTTGCGGGTGCCCGAACCGGCTTCGCGCACCAGCAGCGTGTAAGACTCCAGATCCTTCAGGGTCAGCTTCGCCGCATTGCACAGTGGGTGGCTGGGCGGCGCCACGGCAACGATCGGGTTGTTCAGGAACGGCAGGAATTCCAGGGCCATGTCCTGGGGCACCAGGGACATGATCACCAGGTCGTCACGGTTGTCCGAGAGGCGCTTGATCACCTGCGCGCGGTTGGTCACCACCAGGTGCAGGCTGACGTCCGGATGCTGCTCGCGGAACGCGGCGAACAGGTGCGGCACGAAGTACTTGGCGCTCGACTCCACCGCCAGGTTGAGCTGGCCCTGCAGCGAGCCCTGCAGGTCCGAGAGCTGCATGTCGAGACTGGCCAGGCGCTGGAAGATATCGCTGCTGGCGCGCATCAGTGCCTCGGCGGCGTCGGTCACGTAGAGCTTCTTGCCGACGTACTCGAACAGCGGCTGGCCCACCAGCTCCTCGAGCTGGCGGATCTGCAGGCTGACGGCCGGCTGGGTCAGGGCCATTTCCTCGGCCGCGCGGCTGTAGGAGCGGCTTTCGAACACCGCTCGGAATACCTGGAGCTGGCGCAGCGTCATACGCAGCAAGGTCTTGCGCATCGATTTCAGCCTCGCGGGGGTGGGCAGGTTGCTGACTATAAGCTCATCCTAATGGATACCCCAATAATTATTGATTAGGGTTATTCCCATCCGCGGCGTAGGGTAATGACGCGACCGCTACACGACCTGCGGTCACCCAACGACCGGCCCAGCCGATCGCCTGTTCACTTGGTCGAGGGACAACTCGTGATCAAGAAAATCCTGATCGCCAACCGTGGTGAGATTGCCGTCCGCATCGTGCGCGCTTGCGCCGAGATGGGCATCCGCTCGGTGGCCATCTACTCCGATGCCGACCGGCACGCCCTGCACGTGAAGCGTGCCGATGAAGCCCACAGCATCGGCGACGATCCCCTGGCGGGCTACCTGAACCCGCGCAAACTGGTGAACCTGGCGGTCGAGACCGGCTGCGATGCCTTGCATCCGGGTTATGGCTTCCTCTCCGAGAACGCTGAACTGGCGGATATCTGCGCCGAGCGCGGGATCAAGTTCATCGGCCCGAGCGCCGAAGTGATCCGCCGCATGGGCGACAAGACCGAAGCCCGCCGCAGCATGATCAAGGCCGGCGTGCCGGTCACCCCCGGTACCGAAGGCAACGTCGCCGACCTCGCTGAGGCCCTCAGCGAAGCCGAGCGCATCGGCTACCCGGTGATGCTCAAGGCCACTTCCGGTGGCGGCGGCCGCGGCATCCGTCGCTGCAACAGCCGCGAGGAACTGGAACAGGCTTACCCGCGCGTGATTTCCGAAGCCACCAAGGCCTTCGGCTCGGCGGAAGTCTTCCTCGAGAAGTGCATCGTCAATCCGAAGCACATCGAAGCGCAGATCCTGGCCGACTCCTTCGGCAACACCGTGCACCTGTTCGAGCGCGACTGCTCGATCCAGCGCCGCAACCAGAAGCTCATCGAGATCGCCCCGAGCCCGCAGCTCACCCCCGAGCAGCGCGCCTACATCGGCGACCTCTCCGTGCGTGCGGCCAAGGCCGTGGGCTACGAGAACGCCGGTACCGTGGAGTTCCTGCTCGCCGAGGGCGAGGTGTACTTCATGGAGATGAACACCCGCGTGCAGGTGGAACACACCATCACCGAGGAAATCACCGGCATCGACATCGTCCGTGAGCAGATCCGCATCGCCTCCGGCATGGAGCTCTCGGTCAAGCAGGACGACATCATCCATCGCGGCTTCGCCCTGCAGTTCCGCATCAACGCCGAGGACCCGAAGAACAACTTCCTGCCGTCCTTCGGCAAGATCACCCGTTACTACGCCCCCGGCGGCCCCGGCGTTCGCACCGATACCGCGATCTACACCGGCTACACCATTCCGCCGTACTACGACTCCATGTGCCTGAAGCTGATCGTCTGGGCACTGACCTGGGAAGAAGCCCTGGACCGTGGCCTGCGCGCCCTCGACGACATGCGCGTGCAGGGTGTGCGGACCACCGCGCCCTATTACCAGGAAATCCTGCGTAATCCCGAGTTCCGCAGCGCCGAGTTCAACACCAGCTTCGTCGAGAGCCATCCGGAGCTGACCCAGTACTCGATCAAGCGCAACCCGTCGCACCTGGCCATCGCCATCGCCACCGCCATCGCCGCCCACGCCGGCCTGTAGGGGAAGGATTCAGAACATGAGCAAGAAGATTTCGATCACCGATACCATCCTGCGCGACGCGCACCAGTCCCTGCTGGCCACCCGCATGCGCACCGAAGACATGCTTCCGATCTGCGACAAGCTCGACAAGGTCGGCTACTGGTCGCTGGAAGTCTGGGGCGGCGCCACCTTCGACGCCTGCGTGCGCTTCCTCAAGGAAGACCCATGGGAGCGCCTGCGCAAGCTCAAGGCCGCCCTGCCGAACACCCGCCTGCAGATGCTCCTGCGCGGCCAGAACCTGCTGGGCTACCGCCACTACAGCGATGACGTGGTCCGTGCCTTCGTCGCCAAGGCTGCGGTCAACGGCATCGACGTGTTCCGCATCTTCGACGCGATGAACGACGTGCGTAACCTGCGTACCTCCATCGAGGCCGTGAAGGCCGCCGGCAAGCACGCCCAGGGCACCATCGCCTACACCACCAGCCCCGTGCACACCATCGACGCCTTCGTTGCCCAGGGCAGGGCGATGGCCGACATGGGCGTGGACTCCATCGCCATCAAGGACATGGCGGGCCTGCTGACCCCGTACGCCACCGGCGAACTGGTCAAGGCGCTGAAAGACGCGCTGCCGCTGGACGTGGTCGTGCACTCCCACGACACCGCCGGCGTGGCCAGCATGTGCCAGCTCAAGGCCGTGGAAAACGGTGCCGACCGCATCGACACCGCCATCTCCAGCATGGCCTGGGGCACCAGCCACCCGGGCACCGAGTCGATGGTCGCCGCCCTGCGCGACACCCCGTACGACACCGGCCTGGACCTGGAACTGATCCAGGAAATCGGCATGTACTTCCACGCTGTACGCAAGAAGTACCACCAGTTCGAAAGCGAGTTCACTGGCGTGGACACCCGCGTGCAAGTGAACCAGGTGCCGGGCGGGATGATTTCCAACCTGGCCAACCAGCTCAAGGAACAGGGTGCCCTGAACCGCATGCCGGAAGTACTGGCGGAAATCCCGCGCGTTCGCGAGGACCTCGGCTTCCCGCCCCTGGTCACTCCGACTTCGCAGATCGTTGGCACCCAGGCCTTCTTCAACGTGCTGGCCGGTGAGCGCTACAAGACCATCACCAACGAGGTGAAGCTCTACCTGCAAGGTCGCTACGGCAAGGCGCCGGGTCAGATCAACGAGCAACTGCGCCGTCAGGCCATCGGCAACGAGGAAGTCATCGATGTGCGTCCGGCCGACCTGCTCAAGCCGGAGCTGAACAAGCTGCGCGAAGACATCGGCAGCCTCGCCAAGTGCGAAGAGGACGTGCTGACCTTCGCCATGTTCCCGGACATCGGCCGCAAGTTCCTCGAAGAGCGTGCCGCCGGCACCCTGAAGCCGGAAGAACTGCTGCCCATGCCCAACGGCAAGGGTGCGGCCCCGGTCGGCGGCGAAGGCACTCCGACTGAGTTCGTGGTGGACGTCCACGGCGAGAGCTACCGCATCGACATCACCGGCGTAGGCGTGAAGAGCGACGGCAAGCGCCACTTCTACCTCGCCATCGACGGCATGCCGGAAGAAGTGGTGTTCGAGCCGCTCAACGAGTTCGTCGCAGGTGCCGGCAGCAAGCGTAAGAGCGCCAGCGCACCGGGCGATGTCAGCACGACCATGCCGGGCAACATCGTCGATGTGCTGGTGAAGGAAGGCGACCAGGTGAAAGCCGGTCAGGCCGTGCTGATCACCGAAGCCATGAAGATGGAAACCGAAGTCCAGGCGTCCATCGACGGCACCGTCAAGTCCGTCCACGTTGCCAAGGGCGACCGCGTGAACCCGGGTGAAGTCCTGATCGAAATCGCCTGATTGCTCCGGCGATAGTCCCCGTAGGGAGCCGCAAGGCTCCCTTTTTTTGTGCCCGGGAAACAGGTGAGTGGACGTGCTGTGGGAGCGACGTCGTTCCCCTTTCGCGAATGAACTCGCTTACAGGGCAGGTCTTTGACCTGCTTAGCGATTGAAATCGCCCCCACAGGACTGTTCCGAAGGTTGGGTCGAGAGTCACCCCTCGCCCTCTGGGAGAGGGGCCGGGGGTGAGGGCTGTCATCGGCTGGCACGGTGCCTTGCCATTTCGCGAATGAATTTATTAATAGTCACCATGAAAATCCCTCCTTGGCGCAGCGGGCTGGACTGCGGGCATTCTGGCCTTCCAGCCAACGCTACCGGAGGGATTACAGATGAAGACCGTCGCACAGATGCTCCGCGCCAAGCCGCGGCAGAAGGTTCACACCATTGACGTCGAAGCACCGATGCTCGAAGCCCTGCGGGTGATGGACGAACAGAACATCGGCGCCTTGCCGGTGACCGAGGGCGGGCGGCTGGTTGGCATCGTCAGCGAGCGCGACTACGCACGCAAAGGCGTGCTGCAAGGGCGTTCATCCGTGGCGACCGTGGTGCGCGAGTTCATGACCGTGCCGGTGCTGACCGTGACGTCGAAGCAGAGCATCCGTGAATGCATGTCACTGATGACCGAGCAGCACATGCGCCACCTGCCGGTGGTGGAAGACGACGAACTGGTCGGCCTGCTGTCCATCGGCGACCTGGTGAAAGAGGCCATGGCCGAGCAGGATGACCTGATCCTTCATCTGGAACAGTACATTCGCGGCGAAGTGGCCTGAGTCCGCAGCAAAGACCGGCTCTTCGGGGCCGGTAGCCGCTATCCACCGGGGCCGAAATGAAGATTTCTGATTTCCATCAATAGGAATCGGGCACCTAGCCTGCCGGCTCTTTCGAGCTGCGGGTACTCGCCCCATGTCCCTTCGTACGATTCGCCAAAGCCTGCCCGTTCACCAGGGGCGAACCCTGTACCCGGCCCGCCCCTTGACCGGGGCCCGAATGGGCGAAGTCAGGCTGCAACCGATCAAGGACCGGCAGGACCGGGTCGTCGGTTTCGAAAGTCTCTCCCGGTTCGCCTTCGACTCCTTTGTCGAAAGCACCGAAGACGCCATCAGCCGGCTGCCGCGGGACGACCTCCAGCGGCTCACGCGCGAGCTGCTCCAGGGACTGCGCATCCGCTGCATGCTCGACCGCAGCTACGCTCGATATCTTCACGACACCCAGACCGGTAGCCTGCCGGTGAGGCACTTCGTCAATGTCGAGAAGCGGAGCCTGGCGGAAGCGGAACTGATCGATGAACTCATCGAAGGTGCCGCCGACTTGCGTTGCTGCGGTGCCCAGCTGGTGGTCGAAGTCACGGAACGCCCAGTGGGCAGCGTCGACGGCTTCAGGTCATACATGAAGGGGCTGATGCGCCTGAAGCAGGAAGACGTGCTGGTGGCGCTCGACGGCTACGACATCGACAGCCCGGTCCACTGGGAACTCGACCTGGGCCTGTGCGATGTCGTGAAGTTCGACCTGAAGGGACTGGGCGTGCCACTGCACGAGGATCGGGACTTCCTGTCCAGACGCTATGCCGTGCTAGGCGAAAGGCTGTATGACTTCATTCATCGCTACCAGGTGGACCTGGTGGCCGAAAAAGTCGAGACCGGCTGGCAACACGAGGTCGCCAAGGGACTTCCGTTCAAGCTATTCCAGGGCTATCGCCTCGGCCTTCCGGCGCGGATTTAGGCCGTCCTGGCGCCCCTTCCATGCGTACCCGATTCGCGCTGTGCGCTATTGCTTCGCTGCTGGTCGCGCTTTCCTTGCTGTCGGGCTGCGCCACGGCGCCGCCGCGAGCGCCGGACAACCTGTGCGCGATCTTTCGCGAATACCCGGATTGGTACGAGGACGCCCTGGAGATGGAGGCCCGCTGGGGCACGCCCATCCCGGTGGCGATGGCGATCGTCGACCAGGAAAGCAGCTACCGGCACGATGCGCGTCCGCCACGGGATTACCTGCTCGGCTTCATTCCCTGGGGCCGAGTGACCTCCGCCTATGGCTACGCCCAGGCGCTGGACGCCACCTGGGCGGACTACCAGCAGGCAACGGGCTCGGGCGGCTCACGCACGTCCTTCAGCGACGCTATGGACTTCATCGGCTGGTACACCGACGCCACCCAGCGGCAACTGGGCATCTCGAAATGGGACGCGCACCACCAGTACCTGGCCTACCACGAAGGGCGGGGCGGGTTCCGTCGAGGCAGCTACCGGCAGAAGCCCTGGCTGACCCAAGTGGCACGCAAGGTTGACCAGCAGTCCCGGTCCTACAGCCGCCAATTGGCGAGTTGCCGCGCCGAACTGGAAGACGACCGCGGCTGGTGGCCGTTTTCGTAGGATGTGGTTGAGCGGAGCGAAACCCATCAAGCGGAGTCATTGGGTGAGTTTCTGTAGGAGCGAGCTTGCTCGCGAAGGATCGTGCTCGGCCTTTTCGCTGTAGGGGCGAATTCATTCGCCAAGGGCAGCTCCGCTGCCCCCAACGATGCCCCGGGGCCACTCAGTCCACCATTTCCCCACACAGGTCCACGGCAAACCATTGCTCCACCTCTTCCTGCCGCAAACCGGCGCCGAGCAGGGCGAACAGCTTGCCCAGCGCCGCCTCGCGAGTCATGCCACCGGCCGGCACCAGGCCGGTGGCCAGCAACTGGCTGCCGGCAGCGTAGACGCCTGCTTGCACATGCCCGGCCGGGCACTGGCTGGTGGCGACGAGCACCACGCCGCGCTCATGGGCCGCGCGCAGGACGTCGAGCAGCGCCTTGTCATCCGACGGACCGGTGCCGCTGCCGTAGCACTCCAGCACCAACCCTTGCACGCCGCTGGAAAGCAGCGCTTCCATGTGGCTGGCGGCTAGGCCTGGGAACAGCGGCAGCACCGCGAGGTTCACCGTCTGGCGCGGGGTGCGGTAATCCAGGCCGGCGGGAATCCGGCCGGCGTGCTCACCCGCCCGTGGTCTCGAAAGCACGGTGAACGCGTCGAAGGCGTCCGAGCGCAACTTGCTGGCGCGGGCGCCATGCATCAGGTTGCCATTGAAGAAGAGATGCACGCCGGGCGCGATCCCGGTCTGGAGTTCGCGAATGGCCCCCAGCAGATTGGGCCAGGCATCGCTGCCTTCGCTGCCGGCCGGCAGCATGGCGCCGGTCAGCACCACGGGTACTGGCAGGCCCAGTAACAGGAAGCCGAGGGCCGCTGCGCTGTAGGCCAGGGTGTCAGTACCGTGCAGCAGCAGCACGCCGTCGTGCCCGCGTTCCACCGCGTCGACTATCGCATCGCGCATGGCCAGCCAGTTGGCCTGGCGCATGTTGGCGCTGTCGATCAGCGGCAGCAGTTCCTGGAAGCTCCAGTCCAGTGCCAGTCCCTGACCGTCCAGTAGCTCGCGCATGCGTGCCTCGAAGCCGCTGGCCGGAGCGAGGCCTTCGGGCGTCTGCAGCATGCCGATGGTGCCGCCGGTATAGAGCACGAAGAGGTTCTTCACAGCATTCATGGGTGTGGATAACTCGGAAAGGCGAAGGTGCAGAAACGACAGTGCCGCTCCCCGCGTCAGCGGAGGAGCGGCACCAGGTCTTACCGGACGACGCGATCAGCGGTGGCTTTGCGCCAGGCCGTGAGCGACGTTGACGTTGGAGGCGTCGGCGACCGGATTGGTCGGCCAGGCATCGCGGTCCAGATCCAGGTCGGCGAACTTGGCGGAGTCGAACACCGGCTGGTCGATACCCGCCTTGCGCTGCTCGTCGTAGTCGCGCATCACCCGCAGGCCGACCTTGATCAGCATGGCCAGGGCCACCAGGTTGACGAAGGCCAGACAGGTCATGGTGATGTCGGCGAAGGCGAACACGGTGCCCAGGTTCTGCATCGAACCCCAGCAGATCAGCGCCAGCACCAGGCCGCGGTAGGTCAGTAGGGCGGCGCGGCTGCGACCGACCAGGAACTGCAGGGCGTTCTCGCCGAGGTAGTAGTTGTAGAGGATGCAGGTGAAGACGAAGAGGCTCAGCGCCACGCTGATGAACACGCGGCCCCATTCACCGACCACCGCGGCCAGGGAGTTCTGGGTCAGCACGATGCCGTCGCCTTCGAAGCCCGGAGTGTAGAAACCGGACAGCAGGATCAGCAGCGCGGTGCAGGTGCAGATCACGAAGGTGTCGAGGAAGACGCTGAACGCCTGCACCACGCCCTGGGCGGCCGGGTGCTTCACCGCAGCGACGGCGGCGACGTTGGGCGCGCTGCCGAGGCCGGCTTCGTTGGCGAACACGCCGCGCTTCACACCCATCACGATGGCGCTGCCGAGCAGGCCGGCGAAGGCCGGCTCCAGGCCGAAGGCGCTCTTCACGATGGTCACCAGCATGTCCGGCACCAGCTCGATCTGGGAGATGATCACGTAGCAGGTGACGGCGATGTAGGCCAGGGTCTTGACCGGCACCAGCAGGTCGGACACCGAGGCGATGCGCTTGATGCCGCCGATGAACACCAGGCCCAGGAGCACGGCCAGGCCGATACCGGTGTACTGCACCGGCAGGTCGAAGGCGTTTTCCAGGGAGTGGGTCACGGTGAAGGCCTGCAGGCCGTTGAAGGCGAAGCCGTAGGTCACCAGCAGCAGCACGGCGAAGGTCAGCGCCATCCAGCGCAGCTTCAGGCCGTGCTGGATGTAGTAGGACGGGCCGCCACGGTACAGGCCATCGCCATCGGCGCGCTTGTAGACCTGGGCCAGGGTGCACTCGAAGAAGCTGCTGGACATGCC